>NZ_NWQG01000020.1:0-48446 GCF_002529485.1 Mesorhizobium sanjuanii | reverse complement strand
CCTCGCTGTTCCTTGGCGCCCTGCTCGGCAAAATGTTCGCCGGGGTCATGGCCGTCGCCTCGCCGGCAACCGGCATCGATCCCGCCGTCGCCGCCGTCGTCGGCATGACGTCGCTCGCCGTCGGCGTCGTCGGCGGCCCGCTGACGATGACGTTCCTGGCGCTGGAATCGACCGGCGACCTGACGCTCACCGGCGTGGTGCTGGCGGCCTCGATCATGGCGGCGATCCTGGTGCGCGAAACCTTCGGCTATTCCTTCTCGACATGGCGCTTCCATCTGCGCGGCGAGACGATCCGCAGCGCGCATGACGTCGGCTGGATGCGCAGCCTGACGGTCGGCTCGATGATGCGCAAGGATGTCCGCACCATCGATGCCTCGAAAACGCTGGCCACCTTCCGCAAGGAGGTGCCGCTCGGTTCGGCCCAGCGCGTCATCGCGGTCGATGCCGGGCACTATGTCGGCGTGCTGATCGTCGCCGAACTGCACAGCGACCTGTCCGACGGCGAGACGCCGGTGCTGTCGCTCGCCAAATACAAGGACGCCGTCCTGGTGCCGACCATGAACGTGCAATCGGCGGCCGAGACTTTCCAGCGCGCCGGCGCCGAGGAATTGGCCGTGGTCGAGGATTTCACCGACCGCGTCGTCGTCGGGCTCCTGACCGAAGGTCACCTGATGCGGCGCTACGCCGAAGAGCTCGACAAGGCGCGGCGGGCTCTTTCGGGCGAGGGGTAGGGCGCGTGACAGGCCAGGTCCTGGTCATCGATGGTCGTGAGACTGTTTGTCCAGCTGGCCGCAAGACGCGGCATCAACGCTGCCTCGACACGGCGAAGTCCTCGGCGAAGACGATGAGGCGGAAGAGCCGCTGGCGGTGAATACGGAGCCGACGCTGGGGGCGTAGCAGGACAATCGCATAGGGTGCTCCCCCTCTCCGTCTCGGCTTCGCCGAGCCACCTCTCCCCCATTTCATGGGGGCGAGGAACCCAAGCTTCCCAAGGCCGCGACCTCGACGGTTTGGCGTTTCCTCGCCCCCATGAAATGGGGGAGAGGTGGCTCGGCGAAGCCGAGACGGAGAGGGGGCTGCGCCCTATGCGATTGCCCTGAAAGCGCGAATGAGCGGGACACGCGGCGGCTTAAGGCCGGCGGCGGTTCGATTAGCCGAAGACAACTTGTCCGCTTGACGAAAATCGGTGCGCCTGTTTGAGAGCGGAGGGCGAGACATTTGCTCCATGGGCACGCAAGCAGGGGGTGGGCAAACTGTGAGGCGCGTTCTTCGAATACTGGCCGCGCTGACCATGGCGCTCGCAGTGGCCGGCTGCACAAGCATCTCCTACTACGCGCAGTCGCTGGAGGGACATGCGCGGATCATGGCCGCGCGCAAAAGTGTCGGAAGACTGATCCGTGATCCTTCGACGCCCAAGGCATTGCGCAGCAGATTGACGTCGGCGAGCGCCATAAGACGGTTCGCGACGGATGAACTGGCCCTGCCTGACAACAGCAGCTACCGCTTCTATGTCGACATCCATCGCGACGCTGTGACGTGGGCCGTTTTTGCCACGCCGCAATTCTCGCTCGCGCCACGCACATGGTGCTTTCCGATTTTCGGCTGCGTTCCCTACCGGGGTTACTTCTCCTGGAAATCCGCGACCGAAAGCGCTGTCGAGTTTCAGAGACAGGGGCTCGACGTCTACGTTACAGGCATCACCGCCTATTCCACACTGGGCTGGTCCAGTGACCCGCTGCTCAGCACCATGCTCCGTCAGGACGACACTTATCTCGCAAGCCTTGTCTTCCATGAACTGGCGCACCAGCGCCTCTATGTGAAGGGCGATTCCACATTCAACGAGGCTTTCGCGGTTGCCGTCGAAACCACCGGCACAAGGAAATGGCTCCGCGCCGCCGGCGACCGGGCCGGATTGAGCCGCTACGAAACCGCTCGCAAGCGCAAAGCCGATTTTCTCAAACTGGTGACGCAAACGCGCGACGAGCTGGCCCAGGTCTATGGAAGTCCCCGCACCCCGCGGCAGATGGCGGCCGCCAAGGCAGCCGCGATCGACAGGCTGCGGCTGCGCTACCGGCACATGCGTGACAGGCGCTGGGCCGGATACCGGGGATACGACCGCTGGTTCGATACGCCGATCAACAACGCAAAGCTCGCGGCGACTTCCGTTTACGGCGAACAGGTTCCGGCGTTTCTTCGCTTGTTTGATTTGTGTGGCGGGGATTATCCGAGGTTCTATGCTGCTGTTCGACGGATTGCGGATAAGCCGCACCGTGGAGAAGCGCTGAAGGCGGTGAGGAGCTGTGATTGAGTTGAGCGGGCGCGGCGGGCTGAACATCCTCAACCACCCTAACGCGACCAACCCCAGGCGCGACCCTCTGGTCGACCGACCTGGATCGGCGAGCGTTGGGGTGCACGTCGAGGTGCTTGGCGAGGAGCATGAGGCGGAAGAGGCGCTGGAGGTGAATACCCAGCCGACGTTGGGAGCGGAGGGGGGCGGGGTGCCCTTCGGTATGTGAGGTTCGGCGTCTGAAATCGCATGTGCTTGCAGTGCAGTTCAGGCGGGCATGACGGGCCGCTTTGCGCCCCCTTTTCGGTCCTTCACATCACCCCCTCGCTCTATTGAAAGCGGTCGGTCTCTTGCACCAAATACAGACCTTACCGACTTGCGTCGCCGACCTATCTCTTTTCGCGTTTCCAGCCTGCGATTGACGCGGCAGAAATAAGTTTATGATTTATACTGCGCAACTGGTTTAGCCGGTCTGTCGACGGCCGCGATCATAAAGCCTCAAATATCGCGGGAAAGTTGAAATCTCTATTCAATAAGGCGTTGCCACCTCACCGACTTCCTATACACCTTCTTCAAAGGCCGCACGTTCGCGGCTAGCGATGGGATGTAAACCGAGCCACGGATTTTTTTCAGTGTATTCTTTACTACGCATGTGGAAACGCCACTTCTGGAAGTCTCCTCAGAAAATCCCCGTGAGCAGATTTGTCGATCTGGCGCCGACAAGCAACGCCGATCAGACGGGGATCTACCACGAGGCATTAGAGTTCGCTACGAACAACGACGAGGTGCTGAACATTGCATTAACCGGTCCCTACGGCTCCGGAAAAAGCAGTGTTATCAAGTCTTTCCTGTTGAAATACCCACGACCTAAGCTGGAACTGTCGTTGGCATCCTTCTTGCCGGAAGGCGAGGTTCCTGGGGTGCGGGTCAGCAAACAGGAAATCGAACGAAGCATCCTGCAGCAGATCCTATACGGCGCGGGCGCAAACAAGCTGCCGCTATCGCGCTTCAAGAGGATTCAGATTCCAGAGAAATGGTCCGCAGCCAGTTCTTTGGCAGTATGCCTAGGGGTGTTCTGCCTTTGGTATATCGTCACCAATCAATCCGACGTGATTTCCGGGAAGTTCTTCAAGCCATTCGAGCTGTCCAACTGGTTCAACATCGTATCATTCGCTGTTGCAGCGCTGTTCGTATGGCGGCTGGTTCACACCGCATATTTGAAAAGCCTGGGGCTTTCCCTGAAAAGCATTTCCCTCAAGGACATTCAGATCGCTCCGAAGGCTGCGGACGAGGAATCGATCCTCAATCGGCACCTCGACGAGATTATCTACTTTTTCCAGTCCACCAAATACGACCTGGTCGTCATCGAAGACTTGGATCGGTTCGATAATCCCGACATCTTTGTGACGTTACGCGAAATCAATGCGCTGGTGAATGAGAACGCCGACATACATCGGCGCATTCGATTCCTTTACGCTCTCCGCGACGACATATTCATCAACACGGACAGGACCAAGTTCTTCGAATTCATCGTTCCCGTAATTCCGGTGATCAACCATTCCAATTCAATAGATAAGGTCCTCGAACATACTCAGCGTATCGATCTTGATCGGCGGCTTGACCGACGTTTCGTTCGCGAGGTTTCCCGATATCTGAGTGATCTGAGGCTAATTGCGAATATCTTCAACGAATACGTGATCTACGCGTCCAATCTCCGGGCAGACGGAGATGGCGCATTGGATCCAAACAAGCTGCTCGCCGTTTTGATATACAAGAACGTCATCCCAAAGGACTTCGCTGCGCTGCACCGTCAGGAAGGTGCGCTATCCAAAGTGCTGAACAGGTACGATGAATTCGTTGAGAAGTCGGGAAACAAGATACGCTCTGAGCTGGATCAGATCCAAGCAGACCTAGTCCGCAGCGATGAGCAGTACGCTAGGGATCTCGCTGAACTCCACCGTATCTACGCCATGGCGATCGTAGAACGCGTTCCACAATACTACACACATTTGCACCCAAGTTTCGGCCAGATAGCGCTTGCTGCGCTCCCTCAGCATCCCCAGTTCGAGGCTCTCTTCTCACAACCGCCAGTGAGGGTCACGAATAGCGCTGGCCAACAATCGAGTGTGGATCTTCGTGGGATAGAAGCGGCGGTAGATCCAAATTGGTCCTTCGCCGAACGCAAGACGCAAATCGAGCACAAGTCTACTGAGCATAGGGGGAAGATGGAGAAGAAGGCTCAGGAACTTAAGGCTGAGCTGCCTTTGCTTCGGACAAGAAAATTCCATGTGGTAGTGAGGGAAAGCTCCGCGCTGATAGAAGAGGTTTTTGCAGAGGTCGGCGAAAGCCGGGATCTCCTGAAATTCCTCATTCTGGAAGGCTACCTGGACGATACCTACTATCAGTACACATCACTGTTCCACAGCGGGCGCCTGTCGCGCAAAGACAACAAATTCCTGATTCAGATCCGCAGTTTCAACAATCCTGACCCCGATTTTCAATTGGATAGCATCTCGGAAGTAATTGCCTCTATGCGCGAGGATGATTTCGGGAGAACCTATGTTCTCAACCGATTCATTATGGATGGCTTGCTGGAAAATCCCCAAGAGTACGCGGCCCAAATCACTAGCGCATTCGAATTCATCGCCAGCCACGTCGACGACTGCAAGGACTTTTTCCAAAGCTACTATGCTCGAGGTGCGTATGTGGATCGATTGGTTTCCACCCTGATCCGGAGATGGCCAACTTTCACAGTGGCCGCCTTGAGAAGTGATTTGGCAGTCTCACACGCGGCAAGAATCCTTGCGCACGCTCCAAATGGTGAGATCAAGCAAGGAACTCCCGCTGGCTTCACATTGGCGCGCTTTGCGTCTCAAGAACTGAGCAGGATTCTCGCCGAACGCGTTGAATTCGATCTGGGCATCCTGAAGTCCCTTCAGGTCGAAATAGCCGATATTCGAGTCATCGCTGATCATCAAGATGTGGTCTCGTACGTCGCAGCGGAAGGGCTCTACCGGATTTCCGTTGGCAACATTCGACTTATCATGGAACAGGTTGTTAAGTTCCCAACACTTGGCGATCTGGATACCAATCATTTCTCCTCACTGCGTGAAGCCAACTACAGTCCGCTGCTAAAGCATGTCGGCTCCGGTTTCGAGGCCTACGTCCGAGACGTCTTGCTGAAACTCGAAAACAACACTGCCGAAGATCCGTCCGCGATCATCGAGGTGCTGTCCCACGATGAGGTAGGTATCGAGCTTCGTTCGGAGTTCCTCAGTATGCAGACGGCGACTTTCCCGTCGTTCGAAGGGGTTCCGGCCGCGTTTCACTCCTCTCTGGTTAAGGAACAGAAGATCGGCAGCACTTGGGAGAATTGCTTGGCATTTCTCACCAGCGAGGCTTTCAGCCCCGACGTTCTCACGGCCTTTCTTCAGAGTGAAGCAAGCGAGGCTCTCTCTCGGAAGGCAATCCCGAACGGCAAAAATGCTTTTGCGTTGCGGAAATTCGTGATTGAGAATGACGCGCTGCCGGACGAGATCTATAGGTCTCATGTCCGTCAATTGCCGTTGGCCTTCACGGTTCTGCCGGAGGTTGGACCCACAAAAATCAGGATATTGATCGAGGAGCGCAGAGCTGCTTTCTCAGTCGACAATTTCGTAAAGCTCGAGGATGATGAGCATAAGGCCCTATTCATCGAATTGAATTTCGAGGACTACAGGATCAAGCGAAACGAGTTCTCGATCGACGCCAAAGTCATCGAAAGGTTACTGAATTCCAATCTCGCCGACAGTCAAAAAATGGCAATCATCGGCGATATTGACCCAGACGTTGTTTCAAAAAATCCGTCGCTTGCTACCGCCATCGGTCCTGTCCTCGATCGGTCAAAGATCGTGGCAAAAGATTACGGATCGGATTTCGTTCGCGCGGTCATTCTCAACTCTTACCCTGAATCGCTGCAACTATCGTTGTTCAATAAGTTCCACGCTGTGCTGACCATGGGCGAGGTGCGCGATGTGCTCCGAGGTTTGCCCGTGCCATACCGCGACATAGCCACCTACGGAAAATCTCCAAGAATCGACAGAGATCTGATCAATGAACAATTCGTCTTATGGCTGAGTGAGCGGAGGATTATCTCGTCATTTGCGCCAACGTTGTTTGGTGACGGTATCCGGATCAGCACTTTTAGAAAGGAGCCCTCGACCGATGAGTAAGCAAACCCGTAGGTGCTCGTCGAGATAGTTAGAAGACGATCTGAGCTGAGCTGCGGGCGATGTTGAGCGCCAGTGGATGTTTGGAAGGCCTCGCAGGATTCAAGGTCCACTTTTCGAGCTGTTAGCTTGTCAGCAGACGGTCGGCTTCCGGCCCAATCAACGACGTTCGAGACATTGACGCTAGTTGATGGCGGCGGCTCTCCCACCTACCCCCCCGCCAACCGCGGCAGCAAAAAAATCTCCGCCCCCGGCGGTAGCTCTTTTGACCACGTATCGCGATAGATCGTCCCGTCGATAGCGACGGCAATTCCCTTCTCGATCAAGGGCTCGAGGCCGGGATACTGTTCAGCCAGTTTTCTGAACAGCTCCCGTATGTCCTTGGCCTCGATTTCGACCTTGCTCTTGCCTCCGGCGAGCGCGCCAAGCGATCCCCAGAGCGTCACCTCGACCATCAGCGCGGGGCCCTTATTGGAGCATGATGTTTGTCCGAAAACCGCTGCGCACTTTTCGGCATCATGCTCTAGCGTTCAGCCTCGATCGCCGCCAGGATGCGCGGCGGCGACATCGGGATGTGCGTCATGCGCACGCCGACCGCGTTCGACACCGCGTTGGCGATCGCCGCCAGTGGCGGTACGATCGAGGTCTCGCCGACGCCGCGCACCCCGTAGGGGTGGTTGGGGTTGGGGATCTCGAGGATCTGCGTGTCGATCATCGGCAGGTCCGAGCACACCGGGATGCGGTAGTCGAGAAAGCCGGAGTTCTGCAGGCGCCCGTCCTTGCCGTAGATATACTCCTCGTTGAGCGCCCAGCCGATGCCTTGCGCGGCACCGCCCTGGTACTGGCCCTCGACATAGGTCGGGTGCACCGCCTTGCCGGCGTCCTGCACGACCGTGTAGCGCAGCACTCTGGTGAAGCCGGTCTCGGGATCCACCTCGATATCGCAGATATGGGTGGCGAAGGAGACGCCGGCGCCGTCGGCGACGAGTTCGCTGTGGCCGGCGATGGGTCCGCCCGTCTTGCCCGAGGCGGCCGCGATCTCCTTCAGGGACAGCGCAGCAAGGTTGCCGTACTTCTCGCCCTTGGCAATGGCGTGGCCCTTTTCCCAGACCACGTCGTCGACCGGGATGTCCCACGTCTGCGCGGCGCGCTCGCGCAGGGTCAGAATCGCGTTGCGGGCGGCCGAGATCGTCGCCATTGAGGAGGAGAAGGTGCCGCGGCTGCCGTCGGTCATGTCGTTGTAGCCGAGGCTGGAGGTATCGGCGACCACCGCCTTGAGCTGGGCATAGTCGATGCCGAGCTCCTCTGCCGCCACCAGTGACAGCGACGCGCGCGAACCGCCCACGTCCACCGTGCCGACGGCGAGCGACACCGAGCCGTCCATGCCGATGTTGAGGTCCACGCAGGTCTGGCCGCCGAAGTTGAACCAGAAGCCGCAGGCCATGCCACGGCCCTGGTTCTTGCCGAGCGGCGCCTTCATGTGCGGGTGGCTCTTCACCGCCTCGAGCGTCGGGCCGATGCCGATCGGGCCGTAGACCGGGCCATAGGAGGCTCTGGTGCCTTCCCGCGCGGCGTTCCTGATGCGGAACTCGACCGGGTCCATGCCGATTTCCTTGGCCAACTCGTCGACCGCGCTTTCCACGGCAAAGGCTGCCATGGGGGCAGAGGGCGCGCGATAGGCCGCGGTCTTCGGCCGGTTGACCAGCACTTCGTAGCCGACAGTCTTGACGTTATCGAGCTTGTAGCAGGCAAAGGCGGTCATGGCGCCGAGCTCTGCCCACATGCCGGCATAGGGGCCGCTGGTGTAGCGCAGCGTCGCCTCGGCGGCGGTGATGGTGCCGTCCTTGCGGGCGCCGATCCTGACGTCGATCGAGGTGGCGCTGGTCGGGCCGGAGGCGCGGAACACCTCGTCTCGCGTCATCACCAGCTTGACCGGGCGGCCGGCCTTGCGCGACAGCGCCAGCGCCACCGGCTCGGCCCAGACATGGGTCTTGCCGCCGAAGCCGCCGCCGATCTCCGAGGAGGTGACGCGCAGCTTCGAGGCTTCCAGCCCGAGCAGTTGGGCGCAATGCTGGCGATAGACGAAATGACCTTGCGTGCAGACCCAAAGGTCGGCTGTGCCGTCGGAACTGACATTGGCCACGCAGGCATGCGGCTCGATATAGCCCTGATGCGTCTGCTCGGTCTTGAATGAGCGTTCGACGACGAAATCGGCCTCACCGAAGCCCTGATGGATGTCGCCATGGCCATACTGGGTGCGCTTGGTGACGTTGGAAGGCTTGACGGGCTTTTCCTCAAGCCCCTCGGTGAAGATGGCGTCGTTGATCAAGGGGGCGTGGTGCTTCATCGCCTCGTCGACATCGGTCACATGCGGCAGCACCTCGTAATCGATCTCGATCAGCTTCAGCGCCTGTCTTGCGGTGCGGGCGTCGACCGCGGCCACCGCGGCCACCGCATGGCCGTCATAGAGCGCCTTCTTGCGCGCCATGCAGTTGTCGAGGATGTCGTACATGGCGGAATCGCCATCGGTGAGGTCGGGCAGGTCGGCCGCGGTGATCACCGCCTTCACGCCGGCGAGCTTCTCCGCCTTGGACGTGTCGATCTTCCTGATGAGCGCATGGGCGTGCGGGCTGCGCAACACGCGGCCCACCAGCTGTCCGGCCATGTTGAAGTCCGCGCCGTAGCGTGCGCGGCCCGTCACCTTGTCGACGCCGTCGGGACGGATGGGACGCGTGCCAACCGAGGTGAAATTGCGCCCCGCGAAACGTGGATCGAAATTCATCGTCAAGCTCCCTTCATCACGCCGGCGGCGTCCTGGACGGCGCGCACGATCTTGTCATAGCCGGTGCAGCGGCAGAGGTTCCCGGCGAGGCCGAAGCGGATTTCCTCCTCGGTCGGATCGGGGTTCTTGGCCAAGAGGTCCTTGGCCGCGATCAGGAAACCGGGCGTGCAGATGCCGCATTGCAGGGCTGCGTGCTCTAGGAACTTCTGCTGCAGCGGATGCAGCGTGTCGCCATGCGCCATGCCCTCGATGGTCTCGACGCGCCGGCCCTCGGCCTCGGCGCCGAGCACCAGGCACGAGCACACCAGCCGGTCGTCGAGGATGATGCTGCAGGCGCCGCAGTCGCCGGTGCCGCAGCCTTCCTTGGCGCCGGTCAGTCCCAGGCGATCGCGCAGGACGTCGAGCAACGTCTCATCGGGCTGGCAAAGGTACTCGACGTCGTCGCCGTTGATTGTCGTTGAAACTGCTACACCAGCCATCATTTGCCTCCTGCACGCTTATAGGCGGTGATGGCGGCCCGCTTGGCCAGCACACCCGCAACTTTCCTTCTGAATTCGATGGTGCCCCGTTTGTCGTCGATGGGGCGGCAGGCGCCAGAGCAGACCTTGGCGAGCCTCTCCAATGTGGCTTCGTCAAGCTTGGAGCCAATGAGAACCTCCGCAGCTTCCTCGACCAGAATCACGGTCGCCGCCACGGCGCCCAGCGCCAGTCGGGCCGATTTGACACGACCTTGCTCATCGAGCGTCAGGTTCACGCCGGCGCTCACCACCGCGATATCCATCTCCGTGCGCGGAATGAAACGCAGATACGCATCGCCCGAATGCGGCTGACGCTTGTCGAGCAGGATCGCCTCGATGATCTCGCCCTTGGCCAGCGACGTCTTGCCCGGCGCGGTCGGCACTGCTTCAACGGCGATCGTGCGCCTGCCTCCCGGACCGACGATCACCGCCCTGGCGCCGGCGGCCACCAACGCCGGCACGCTGTCGGCGGCCGGCGAGGCGTTGCATAGATTGCCGACGATGGTGCAGCGTCCCTGCACCTGTTTCGAGCCGATCAGGTTCGCGGCTTCGACGACGCCCGGCCACGCCTTCTTCAGGGCCTTGCTCTCGCCCAGCACGGCGCACGGGACCGCAGCACCTATGCTAAAACCTTCCGACGTTTCCCGGATTTCGCTCAACCCCTCGATCGCCTTGATGTCGACGATCAGGTCAGGTTCGATAAAGCCGCCTTTCATTCTCACCAGGAGGTCGCTGCCTCCGGCAAGTATGGCGGCCGTGCCGGTCGACCCGGCCAGCAGGCCGGCGGCATCTTCAATTGAAAGCGGACGTATGTAACGCATCGTCTCCCCTTGGCGGTGATAATCAGATCGCCCGTTATAAAGGGTCTCTTCATAATGGCCATCCCGTTCGTGCATTTGCGGATTGGGCCAGGTGTCGCAGCTTCAGTCTCAAATCGAACCGGGACTGACGTACGTTCCTGGGGGGCGTAGTGTCCTCCGGATCAATCGTTGTCGTCCAGCCATTTGGTCGTCCGACCGAACGCGCCGCTGGCCTCTAGTGCTCAATGGGCCCTTTCGGCATGACCAAGGCTGTGCCGGCGGTAGTCGGGCGCTCGATCATGCGGCGGACGCGGGGCGGCTCGGCGCCGCTGTGCAGCGCCCTTACGCGCTCTCCGACGACGGCGTCGGCGTGGGTCGCCCGCTTGTTGTGGCGGATATATTCGAGCCATGTCGGCGTGTGGTAGTGCTCGATCCAGACGGATGGGTTCTCAAGGTCCCGCGCGAGCGTCCAGTTGCGGGCGCCGTCCCTGCGGCGGATGCGGCCGCGTTCGGCCATGGCGGCCAGGAATTCCGGCACGTCGTCGTCGCGGATGATGTACTCGATCATGATGGCGATGGGACCGCTGCGCAGCTTGAGGTCAAGCCCGAGATGCGGCTCCTTGAAGCGGTTCAGCGGATCGAGGTTGAGCACCGCATGCTGCGGCAGCGGCAAGAGCAGGCCTATGGCGCCGCCCGCCAGCATCGCCACGCTTGCCGCCATCAGCGCGGTTTCGGCGCCATGCGCATCGGCGACAACGCCCCAGATCCAGCTGCCGAGCGCGATGCCGCCGAAGGTCGCGGTCTGATAGACCGAGAGCACCCGGCCGACCACCCAGCGCGGCGTCGACATCTGCACCGTGACGTTGAAATGCGACAGCGCGAGCACCCAGCAGGCGCCGCCGACAAGCAGCCCGAGCGAGGTCTGCCAGGCATGGTGGCTGATGGCGGCATTGAAGGCGCAGAGCGCGAAACCGGCGAATGCCATGCGCACCATCGTCTCGCTGGATAGGAGCTGGCGCAGCCGGACGCTGATCAGCGCGCCGCCGACCGCGCCGATGCCGAAAGCGCCGAGCATGATGCCGTAGGTCAAGGCATCGCCCTTGACGACGTCGCGCGCCACCAGCGGCAGCAGCGCCAGGACCGCGCCGGCGCTGAAGCCGAACGCCGAACCCCTGACCAGCACCTTGCCGATATTGGGCGACATGGCGACATAGCGCAGGCCGGCGCCCATTGCCGCCCCCAAACTCTCACGCGGCAAGGTCGAGACCGGCAGTTCCGGCTTCCAGCGGGCAAGCACGATGATGAGGCCGATATAGCTCACCGCATTCGCGGCAAAGGCCGCGGCCGCACCTGCGGCGGCGACGATGATGCCGCCTATCGCCGGGCCGACGCTGCGCGTCAGGTTGAAGCCCAGCGAGTTGAGCGCGACGGCCGCCGGCAGCTTGTTGCGCGGCACCATGTCGCCGACGGAAGCCTGCCAGGACGGGTTGTTGAGCGCCGTGCCGCTGTCGATCAGGAAGGTGAAGGCAAGCAGCGTCCACGGCGTTATCAGGCCAAGGTAGGTGAAGACGGTCAGCAGAGCCGAGACGACCAGCATGAAGGTCTGGGCAACCAGCATGACCTTGCGCCGGTTGAAACTGTCGGCGATGGCGCCGGCGACGAGCGCAAACAGCATGATCGGCAAAGTGGTCGAGGCCTGGACCAGCGCGACCTGATAGGACGAAGTAGCAATCGTCGTCATCATCCAGGCGGCGCCGACGCCCTGGATCAGACCGCCGAAATTCGAGACCAGGCTGGCCGACCAGACGGCGCGAAAAATCCCATGCCGGAACGGCGCCAGCGCCGAGACGCGTTCGCTGTCCGGCTCGTCGTCGATCATAAATGCTTTCCCGACTTCAAATGCGCTTCTTCCGGTGAATCGGTCCCCTCACACCGTCCCGTCAAAGTAGAACATCACATCGCAAAGGGCGAACGCATTCTCGAAAAAGATGATGGTCCAACAACAAGATAGCGGAAGGCGGAGCGGGTTAGCCGGCATCCCTGCAGGCTGTGTGAAGGGCTTCAGTGAGGTTCTCAATCTTTTGCCCGCCGACGTGAAGGCGCAGGAAAAGCTCCATGCCGACGAGCCGCAGCCTGGATGGCTCATCGCGCCTCGCCAGGTCGATGAGATCTTCAAGGGAGGATGCCGGCCATTTCATGACATCGCGCAAGAAGCCGCCGTGCAGAAGGGTTTGTGTGCCTGCGGTGAAATCGGACGACATGTCGAAGCCCATTTTCGCCGCATGGACGTTCTGGTGGGGAAGATGTTTTTCCGCGACTTTCTTCAGCAGCCATTTTCCGGTCTTCCTGCGATATTTTTGCTGTCTTGGCAGATGGATCGCGAAGTCGATCAGCCGGTTTTCGAGGAAAGGAACCCTGAGTTCCACCGAAGCCGCCATGCTCAGCCGGTCATGCCTGTGCAACAAGTCCTGCAGGTGCGAATAGAGATCGTAGAGGCAGCTTCCCAGAAAAGCGCGATCGGCCAGCGGTGTTACGGGCTCCAGCCGCTCGAAGATCTTCATCTGCAGGAAATTCAGCTCCGGCGCCAGCGCGCGCAGGACCATGTTGCGGTCCCGCCCATAGCCGTTTGCGAGTGACGTCCTGTAGGGAGCGTAGCGCAGCCGCTCGAATTTCCGGTCGAGCGAGCGCCTGGAGCGGAGCAGGCGCCCCGGCCATGACCAGGGGCGCCACATCCGCATGCTCGTCGCCTGCCAAAGGTAACCGCCAAAAAGCTCGTCGGCGCCTTCACCGGTGAGCAGCACCTTGACGCCATCGGCCCGGCACTGTTCGGCCAGCGCCAGCAGCCCGACCTGGCTGGCATGCCAGCCGTCGCTTTCCAGATGCCAGACCACCCTTGGCCAGAGTTCGAGGAACCGGTTCTTGTCGACCGGCACGCGGCGCAGGTTCACGCCGACATGGCGAGCGGTCCGCTCGGCGTTGGCAGCCTCGCTGCGGCCAAGTTTGGGGTCTACGACATAACCATGGATTTCCGGCCTGAAGCGTTTCGCCAGCGCGGTGATCAGGCCGGAATCGACGCCGCTGCTGCAAGCCGAGGCGATACTGGTGTCGGCGATGCAATGAAGCCCGACACTGTCCTCGAGAAGGGCCTGGAGCGTCGCCAGGTGCTCCGCGTCGGACGATATGTCGCCGGTGATGCGCGCCGGTTCAAGCACGTCGAGGACATGCCAGAAGCAGCGCTTCTCGATGCCGTCCCGGGTGATCTTCCAAAGGCCGGCCGGCGGCAGCCGCTCGATCCCGTCGAACAGGCTGTAGCTCGAATCGCGGCTCTGCCAGGCGAGGCGCAGCGTGAGCTCGCGTGCGTCGACATTACAGGGGAAACCGTCGCAGGCAAGGAGCGCCTTGTCCTCAGACGCGAAAATGAGGCGCTCGCCCGTCTCAGCCACCGACATCGGCTTGATGCCGAGGCGATCGCGGGTAAGCCACAGCGCTTCGTTGCGAGCGTCGAAATAGGCCAGCGAAAACATTCCGTCGAATTGCGGTACGGCTTTTTCGGGCCCCCAATGATGCAAGGCCTGGAGAACCACTTCGGCATCCGAGGCGGTTCGAAAGACCCTGCCTTCCGCCTCGAGGGTCTGGCGCAGCGCTCGGTAATTATAGACCTCGCCATTGTAGACCAGAACGCCTTGGCCACATGCGGTCAGCATCGGCTCGCGGGCGGCCGGCGACGGATCGATGATGGTAAGCCGCCGGTGACCCAAGGCGAGCCGGCCGTTGTTCCAGCTGTCATGGTCGTCCGGGCCGCGGTGCGCCAGCGCCTGCATCATGCGGGCTATATCGGACAGATCAAGCGCGCCGACCGGATTCCGCTTACGCCAGATGCCGGCTATTCCGCACATGGCCCGCCGCTCGGTCTTGCCTTGTTCATGGTCTTCCGAAAAATCATCGAGACGACACGCTGCTCACAATCCAGAGTCTGCAACTTTTCGGGATCATGCTCCAGCCGGAGCCTGCCCGGCCGCAACCTCGACGTTCACCGGTATTCTCAGCCGTTCATTGAATGCCGTCCCTGATTATCGCCGACACTTCGATCAACCCCTCGAAATTGTCCGTGCGGCCCTGGCTGATATCCTCGGTCTCGCGCAGCAGCCACAGGCCAACGGAGAGGAGGTTGGTACGCAATTCCCTGGGCAAGGCATTGTCACTGGAGCCAAGATCCTCGACGAAGGCTGTCCAGACGCTGTTGGTGAAATGCAGCGCTTCGATCGCTTCCGTCGAGCCGTGGCCGGCGAGTGCGGCGGCCGACAGCATATTGATGGAGCGGGTGAGAAGGTGCCTTTCGCGGTTCCTTACTTCGGCCACGGAACCGTTCGGGATGTCGGCGTGGGAGAATTGATACATCGTTGGCGCTCTATCGTTCCGTTGGGAGTTGTCGCGTCAGGTTCATTGCCGCAGACTCGATGCTGATGCCCGGCTGCTGGTGTCGCCCAGCGGCCTGACCCGAATACGCATCACTTTCACGAAGGCACACGCAAAGACACGGGACCGCGTCCAATCGGACCCTTTCAGGGAACGCGAAGCTATCCGCATCCGGCCCCGGAATGGCTCCGAGGCATAAGACTTTGGGTGTTCGCCGCGCCCCCCGAGGAACGGCTGATTCGGGTACAATCTAGCCGCAGACGAATCCGACTTCAAACGCGATTTAACACAGCGGGTTCTTGTGGGTTCACGGCTGACCGAACGGCTGATCGCGAGCCGGTGGGTTTCTTCCTACCGGTCCTCGAAGCCGGTCAGCACACCGACGGCGTTGACGCCGATCTCCTCGACGGCATAGCCGCCTTCCATGACAAACAGCGTTGGCAAGCCAAGCCTGGCGATGCGGCGGCCGATCTTGGGATAGTCGGCGCTTTTCAGCTTGAACTGGCTGATCGGGTCCTTCTCGAAGGTGTCGACGCCGAGCGAGACGACGACGACATCGGGTGCGTAAGCGGTCAGCTTCGCACAGCCATCTTCCAGCGAGGCGTTCCAGCCATCCCATGAGGTGCCGAACGGCATGGGATAGTTGAGGTTGAAGCCTTCGCCGGGGCCGGCGCCGCGCTCGTCGGCATGGCCGAGGAAGAACGGATATTCGGTCATCGGATCGGCATGCAGGTTGATGACCTGGATGTCGCCGCGGCTATAGAAGATCTCCTGCGTGCCGTTGCCGTGATGGTAGTCGACATCGAGGATCGAGACACGCCTGGCGCCCTGGTCGCGAAACCATTGCGCAACGACGGCAGCGTTGTTGATGAAGCAATAGCCGCCCATGAAGGCCGCACCTGCATGGTGTCCAGGCGGTCGGCAGAGCGCGAAGGCCGACGGCTCGCCGGCCTTGACCAGGGCCGCCGCCGTCAGCGCCACGTCAAAGGAGGACTTGATCGCCTCCCAGGTGCCTTTGACGAAAGTCGCGCCGCCGTCGAAGGAGTAGAAGCCAAGCTGTGCGTCGATGGTTCTCGGGCGCACATCACCGCGCAGGCCGCGCGTCGGCCAGGTGAAGGGCATCGCCGAACCGGTCCGGCCCGATGCTTCCCAGAGCGGCCACACCGTCGGCAGGAAATCGATGTAATCGCCCGAATGCACCTTTTTCACGGCAGCCAGATCGTGGCTCTCTGGCGGCAGGATCGGGCCGAGCTTCTCGCTTTCCACGCGGGCCTTGATGAACTCCGCGCGCGACGGCTTTTCGAAGGCGGGCACAATGGCACCCGAAATCAGTTCCACATTGCCGGCGTGGCCGGCGTGAAGCGGCGAAAAAACAGTCTTCATGAAAATCCTTCCGTGGCGAAACGGAGCGACCGTAACCATGTGGCGCTATCTTTCACAAGTCGCTGGGCCAAGCGGCTACGGCTTGCTGGCACGGTGGCTGGTCGTCTAGCGTGCCGGAATTGCAGTCAACCCGCAGGCAATCATGAGTTCAACCGCCGATCTGATCGTCATCAATGGCCGCGTTTTGACCATGGATGAGGACGACCCGGTGGCTGAGGCGGTTGCGATCGGCGGTGGCGTGATCCTAGCGGTCGGCGAGCGCAAAAAGATCGAGGCCCTGAGGGGCTCCTCCACCAGGATTGTCGATGCGCAGGGTGGCTCGGTCGTGCCGGGCTTCATCGAAGCGCATATGCATCTGTTTTCGGGCGCGGCTGAACTTGCCCATCTGCAACTCGCCGGCGTTGCCGGTTTCGATGCGCTGCAAAAAGCGATCCGCGCCTATGCGCAATCCCGGCCTGACGCAAGAATGCTGGTCGGGCAAGGCGTCGACTATACCGTGCTCGGCTCCGAGCGCGTGACGCGCCATCATCTCGACGCCATCCTGCCCGATCGCCCCTTCTGCATGGCGGCGCCCGACCATCACACGATGTGGGCCAACACCAGGGCGCTGGAGATGGCCGGCATCCTGCAGGGGCGTGTGCTCGGTCCAGGCAACGAGATCGTCATGGGTGCCGATGGGCTGGCCGAAGGCGAATTGCGCGAGGGCGAGGCGTTCGGTCCGGTGCTCGATCTTGCCGGCGAAAGCCGGGTCCGGTTGGGGCTGGCGACCGGAGGCGAGCCGGATCCGATGCCGACGCCGGCCGAACGCGCGGCCGATCGCGACATCATGCGGTGCGGGCTCGCCTGGTGCGCGCGTCACGGCATCACCTCGATCCAGAACATGGACGGCAATCTTTACCAGCTCGAACTGCTTGCCGAGATCGAAGCCGAGGAAGGCCTGCCCTGTCGTGTGAAGGTGCCGTTCCACTACAAGAACTTCATGACGCATGACATGCTCGACAAGGCGTCGGTCATGACCGAACGCTATCAGGGCGAATGGCTGTCGTCGGGCATGGTCAAGGTGTTCTATGACGGCGTGCTCGATTCATGGACGGCTGTCATGGTCGAACCCTATGCCGATCGGCCGGATTGGGTGGGCGAGCCGCTGTTCACACCGCAACAGTTCGCCGACCTCGCCGTGGCGGTTGACAAGCGTGGGTTGCAGATCGCGGTGCACGCGATCGGCGACGGCGCGGTGCGCGCCGTGCTCGACGGCTATGAAGCGGCGATCACGAAAAATGGCGGACGCGACAGCCGGCATCGAATCGAGCACATCGAAGTCATTACCGCTGCCGACGTGCCGCGTTTCGCCGAGCTAGGCGTCATAGCATCCATGCAGCCGCCGCATCCGCCGGGCGCGATGGACTTTCCCCTGGAGCCGACCATATCGCGCATCGGGCCTGCGCGCTGGCCGTTGAGCTATGCCTGGCGGACGCTGAAGAATGCCGGCGCGCGCGTCGTCTTTGCTTCGGACTGGCCAGTGGCGCCGATCGATCCGATCCTAGGCATGCAGGCGGCGATCTTGCGCAAACCTTGGGCAGAAGGCGATCCCGACCAGAGTTTCTCGCTGCATGAAGCGCTCGCCGGCTACACGATCGAGGGCGCCCATGCGGAATTCACAGAACATCGCAAGGGCCGCCTGAAGTCAGGCTACCTCGCCGATCTGGTGGTGCTCTCCGCCGATATCGAGACGACCGAGTCGGAAGCGCTGGATAGGGTACGGCCGGTGACGACCATCTGTGGCGGCAAGCTCACTTATCAGGCATGATGGTGGCACGGGAATTGCGTTCTGAATCGGGATTCAGATGTATGCTTGCCAAGCTATGCGCCGTGTGCTGACAATTGAGTGGGAACTGGATCCGCCTGAAGAGCGGACGCAAGAATGGGGTAATCGTGCCGGAACAACCGGGTAAAAGTGCAATTGACGTTCGTGGCGTCCGCAAGGTATTCGGTACCGGGGAGTCACAGGTCGCCGCTCTCGACACGGTTTCGGTGTCGATCCGCGAAAATGAGTTCTTCACGCTGCTCGGGCCCTCCGGCTGCGGAAAGACGACGCTGCTTCGGCTGATCGCCGGATTCGATTTCCCGAGCGCCGGCGAGATACTGCTGCATGGCCAGGACATCGCGTCGCTGCCGCCGTTCAAGCGGCCGGTCAACACCGTGTTCCAGTCCTACGCGCTGTTTCCGCACATGACGGTGGCCGAAAATATCGGCTTCGGCCTGGAGATGCTCGGCAAGCCGAAGGCCGAGATCAAGGCGCGCGTCGCCGAGATGCTGAAGCTGGTCAAGATGGAGGCGCTGAGGGGCCGTCGCACCAGCCAGATCTCCGGCGGCCAGCAGCAGCGCGTGGCGCTGGCGCGGGCACTGGCGCCGCAGCCGAAGGTGCTGTTGCTCGACGAGCCGTTGTCGGCGCTCGACTTCAAGCTGCGCAAGGAGATGCAGATCGAGTTGAAGCGGCTGCAGCACGAGACCGGCATCACCTTCATCTTCGTCACCCACGACCAGGAGGAAGCGCTGACGATGTCCGACCGTATCGCAGTGATGTCGTCGGGCAAGATCCTGCAGGTTGGCACGCCCTGGGATATCTACGACAAGCCGGCGGAGCGTTTCGTCGCCGACTTCATCGGCGAGACCAATTTCCTGACCGCTGCCATCGCCAGTATCGGCAAGGGTAAGGTGCGCGCGACGCTCAAATCCGGTGCGACGATCGAAGCAACCGTGGCCGAAGGCTTTCAGCCGAAGGACAATGCTACCGTGGTGGTCAGGCCCGAACATGCCAAGCTGACCAGCGGCAAGGGCGACCTGTCGGGCACCGTCGAAAACATCGTCTATTTCGGCACCGACACGCACATCCATGTTCGCCTGGACAGCAGCGAGGCCTTCACTGTGCGCCAGCAGAACACGCGCAGCGCAGGCTGCGGTTTCGAGCGGGGAGACAAGGTCGGCATTTCGATCGGCAACGATGCCGCACAAGTGCTGAGGGACTGATGGCGAGCGCGGAAGAAGTCGCCAAGGAAGCCGAACGCAGAGATATCCGCGATCGGTGGCTGCTGTCGGCGCCGGCACTGATCATCATCTTTCTGGCCGCGACCGGCCCGCTGCTGATCGTCGTGATCTATTCCTTCCTGACGCCGGGGCCCTATGGCGGCGTGGTGTGGAAATTCTCCACCGATGGCTGGCTGTCGGTGCTGATGCAGCGCGACATCTTCGACGACACTCTGGCCTTCGCCGATGCGCATTTGTCGATCTTCTGGCGTTCGATAAGCCTGTCGTTCTACACCACCGTGCTGACGTTGTTCTTCGGCTTCCCCACAGCCTATTTCATCGCCACGCGACCGCCTAAGACGCGCGAGGTCTGGGTTTTCCTCGTCACCATTCCGTTCTGGACGAATCTCCTGATCCGCACCTTCGCCATGCAGCAGGTGATCCGCAACGAAGGGCTGGTCAACACGGCGCTGATGGCGCTCGGCATCATCAAGCAACCGCTGCAGATCATGAATACCGACGCCGCCATCTTGCTGGGCATGATCTATGTCTACCTGCCTCTGATGGTGCTGCCGATCTACGCCTCGATGGAGAAGCTCGACTTCCGGCTGGTCGAGGCAGGATATGACCTCTACGCCGGTCGCTGGCAGGTTCTGCGCCGCATCATCTTCCCGTTGATCAAGCCCGGCGTCATAGCCGGCTCGATACTGGTCTTCATTCCCTCGCTTGGCGCCTATGTCATTCCGAGGGTGCTGGGCGGCGGCAAGAACATGATGCTCGGCAACCTGATCGAACTTCAGTTCGGCGCGGGCCGTAACTGGCCGCTTGGCGCGGCCATCTCAATTACGCTCATGGTGCTGGTGATGATCGCGCTCCTGTTCTACGTGCGCAACGCATCCGGGTCGGAGGGCGCCCATGGCTAAGCGTCCGTTCGACATCCAGGCGCAACCCGGCTTCGGGTTCATGGCGCTTCTGACCTTCTTCGCGCTCTATCTGCCGATCGCGGCGCTCGTCACCTATTCGTTCAACGCGGCGGATTCGCTTTCGCGCTGGGATGGCGTCTCACTGCGCTGGTTTATTTCGGCCTGGCACAATTCGGCTGTGCAGGACGCCTCCGTCCGCTCGCTCGTGCTGGCGGTCTCGGCCGCCGCGCTGTCGACGATCGCCGCCACTATGGCTGCTCTGGCCACGACTCGCACGCGGTCCTATCCCGGCCTTACCTTCAAATACGCCTTCATCAACCAGCCGCTGATGGTGCCGGAGATAGTCACCGGCGTCGCGCTCCTGATCGTGTTCTCGCGCATCAAGGTCTGGACCGGTTACTCAGGACTCGGTTACCTGATCGCCGCGCACACCGCCTTCTGCATCCCGTTCGCTTACCTGCCGATCCGGGCGCGGCTGGACAGCATGGACCTGACGCTGGAGCGCGCAGCCGCCGACCTATACGCCACGCCCTGGAAAGCCTTCCGTTTCGTGACGCTGCCGCTCTTGAGGCCGGCCATCATCGCGGGCTTCATGCTCGCCTTCGTTATTTCGCTCGACGATGTGGTCATCACCGAATTCGTCAAGTCCGGCGGCCAGGATACGCTGCCCACCTACATGCTCGGCCAGTTGCGGCGCGAAACGAGCCCGGAAATCAATGCGATCGCCACGGTATTCCTGGCGCTGTCGGTGGTGCTCGTAACCGCGTTCTACTTCGTCAATCGGCGCAAGCCATAACCAACGATTGCCAAACGGGAGAATAGCAATGAGATGGAAGACCACGGCTGCCACGGCGGTACTCGCGATGTTTGCCTTTGCGGGCAGCGCGTATGCGGAAGGCGAACTCAACATCTTTAATTGGGGCGACTACACTAGCGCCGAGATGATCAAGAAGTTCGAGGATACCTATAAGGTCAAGGTGACGACCACCGACTACGACTCCAACGACACCGCGCTAGCAAAGGTACGCGCCGGTGGTCATGGCTTCGACATTGTGGTGCCGTCGGCCAACTACGTGCCGATCTGGGTGAAGGAAGGGCTTCTGCTTGAGGCCCGGCCCGACCAGATGGAGAACTTCAAGAATGTCGACGAGCGCTGGGTGAACGTTCCCTGGGATCCGGGCCGTCATTATACGGTTCCGTGGCAGTGGGGCGTGACCGGCATCGGCGTCAACACAAAGGTCTATGACGGCGACATCAACACCTCGGCCATCTTCCTCGATCCGCCGAAGGAACTGGTTGGCAAGATCAATGTCGCGCCGGAAATGAACGACGTGCTGTTCGCCACCATCAAGTATCTGGGCGGCAACTGGTGCACGGACGACAAGGAATTGCTCAAGAAAGTGCGCGACAAGCTGGTGGAGGCCAAACCGAAATGGCTGGCCATGGATTATAGCGTGACCGAGAAGCTACCGGCCGGCGACTATTCGGCCGTCTACTACTGGAACGGCGCCATCATGCGCTCGCGCATCAAGAACCCCGACATCAAGTTCGGCTACCCGAAGGAGGGCTTCCCCTTTTTCATGGACAGTGTTGCCATCCTCAAGGATGCCAAGAATGTCGACAACGCCAAGCTGTTCATGAACTTCATCATGGATCCCGAGAACGCCGCCATGATCTCCGCCTTCGCCAAATATGCCAATGGCATCAAGGGCTCGAAGGCATTCATGCCAGCCGACATGAAGGATGCGCCCGAACTGGTGGTACCGCCAGAACTGGAGAAAGCGGGCGAGTTCCTCACCCCTTGCTCGCCCGAGGTGCAGCAACTCTACACGCGCATCTGGACGGACGTTCAGAAATAGCGGCACTCCGCCTTCTTCCGCGCGAGCGGGAAGACGGCGGGTCAAGGGCCGGATGAGGGGTAGCGCTGAATTCGCAGCGTTCGCGCCGCCCCTCACCTGGCCTGCCGGCACTGCCCTTCGCCATGGCGTCGGGCGTTCGTCACTCGAAAGGCCCAATCGGGGGCTTTTTCGTCCGCTGTGCAGACCGCTCCTCATCCAAGTGAACGGAAGAGCGGCATGCGGCGGCAGGGAAATTCTCATGCAGTCATACCGCAACAGCGAACCGGTGCCGCCGATCATGCATGGCTCGCCGCCCAAGATGGTGCCTCCGAAGCTCGACTGGGACAGGGGCCCCTGGAACCGGTGGGCGTTCCAGCACATCCGCGAAATTCTGCCGACCGTCGAGGTCTGGCGCGGCAACGGTCATCGCCGCCGGCTCGAGCGGGACGAGGTCGATCTCGATCAGCTGCCGGTCAGCGACAGTACCGGGGCGCCGACGACGCTGGCCGGGCTGCTCGATGAAACCTACACGGACGGCTTCCTGGTGCTCCGCGACGGCAAGGTCGCCTATGAGCACTATTTCAACGGCATGACCGAGCGCACCCTGCATTTGTCGCAGTCGATGGCGAAGTCGGTCACCGCATCTGTATTCGGTATATTGGTCGGGCGCGGCCTGATCGATCCGACCTTGCCGGTGACGACCTATCTGCCGGAGCTTGCCGCAACAGGCTGGGCGGGCGCCAGCGTGCAGCATGTGCTCGACATGACGAGCGGGGTGCGTTTTTCCGAGGAATATACCGATCCCTCTTCCGACGTCGGCCAGGTCGACGTCGCCTCCGGCTGGAAGCCGGTGCCGCCAGGCAGCGATCCGGCTTTCCGGTGGCCATCGCACATGTTCGAATTGATCCTAGGACTCAAGGAGACAAGCCGGCCACACGGTGCTGCCTTCGAATATCGCTCGATCGAGACCGACGTGCTGGCCTTCATCATGGAGCGGGTGAGCGGCAAGCGGCTGCCGCAACTGATTTCCGAAGAACTCTGGCAAAAGCTCGGCGCCGACGAAAGCGCCTGCTTCACCGTCGACAGTGCCGGCTATGCGCTGGCCGATGGCGGCTTCAACGCCACGCTGCGCGACTATGGTCGCTTCGGCCAGCTGATCCTCGACAATGGCGGCGGCGTGGTGCCGTCCGACTGGATCGAGGCGACGCGCAACGGCAGGCACGGGCCGGATTTCAACGACAGCCTGCCGGAAGGCAGCTACCGCAACCAGTTCTGGATCGAGGATCCGCGCTCGCGCGCGCTGATGTGCCGGGGCGTGTTCGGGCAATTGATCCATATCGATTGGAACGCGAGAATTGTCATGGTGAAGCTTTCGACCTATCCGGATTTCAGCAACATCGCTTATTCGGTGGCGACGCTGAAGGCCGTGCACGCCATCGCCAAGGCGTTGGCCTGAGTCTCAGACAAAGAAATCCGGAAGGACCATCATGACCGGTAAGACCGCGTTCGAGACAAGATATGGCTTTGCCCGCGACCAGGTGCTGCTTTCCAATTGGCGGGAAAGTCCGTTCAGCCGATGGTCGTTCCAGAATGTCGGCGAGCTGGTGCCGAGCGCGCCGGTTGCAGCGACTGCGGGTGGAGGCGAGGCGCCGGCGCAAGATTTGACAGGGCTGCTCGGCGAGAAGGTCGCCTTGGCGGGCGGACCGGAGAGCGTTGCCGCTTTCCTGAAGCGCTCCAATACCGACGGGCTGACGATCATGAAAGGCGGCAGGATCGTCGGCGACTGGTTCGCGCCGCATATGGATTTCGGCGCCGGCCATATCGTCTTCTCGATCAGCAAGTCGCTCACCGCTATTGTCGCCGGCATATTGGAGGGCGAGGGGATTTTCGATCCGGACGCTCCGGTGACGCAGTACATCCCGGAAGCCACCGGCTCGGCCTACGGTGAGGCCCGTGTGCGACATGTGCTCGACATGAGCGTCAGCCTCGATTTCGAGGAGGCCTATCTCGACCCGGAAAGCGCCTTTGCCCGCTATCGGCGCGCGACGCTGTGGAACCCGGGTGGCGGCAATGAAAGCCTGGCTGCCTTCATCCTGACGCTGCCACGTCTCGCCGAGCCGCACGGCCAGACCTTTCGCTACCGCTCGCCCAATTCCGACCTGCTCGGCATCCTCGTCGAACGCGCGTCCGGTCAACGCTTCCCCGAGCTGATGCGCGAGAAATTGTGGTGGCCGCTCGGTGCGGTGAGCGACGCTTCGGTCACGGTCGATATGGAAGGCACCGCGCGCGCCGCCGGCGGCGTTTCGGTGACGCCGCGCGACCTCGCCCGTGTCGGCGAGATGATGCGGCAAGGCGGTACGGCCAATGGTCGCCGCGTCGTGCCGGAAGCCTGGGTGCGCGACACTGTCGAAACAGGCGGCAGTTCCGAAGCCTGGCGGCGCGGCACGATGGCGTTCCTGTTTCCGCGGGGTCGCTACCGCAACAAATGGTACCAGACGGGCGCTGAAACCGGCGCCTTCTGCGGCATCGGCATTCATGGCCAGTGGCTCTATGTTGATCCAAAGGCCGAGGTCGTTATTGCAAAGATGTCGTCGCAGCCGCTGCCGGTCGACGATCCACTCGACCTCGATATGGTGGCCTTTTTCGAGGCGCTGAGCCGAATGGTCTTACTCTGACGGGCAGCCTGGCAGCACAGCTTTCCTGTGGACCCGCCGCGTTGGTGAAAACGTCGCGGTTGGCGCAGCCATTGTCTGCGCCTATGGTCGCCGCTCTTTTCGGCACAGCGGCAGGAATGACATGGCATCCGACATCAAGCGCATTGCAACGATCATTGCGGCCGAGATCGGTGCCCGGCCCGAGCAGGCCGCAGCGGCGATCGGCCTGCTCGACGAGGGCGCGACGGTGCCGTTCGTGGCGCGCTACCGCAAGGAGGTGACCGGCGGGCTCGACGATACGCAATTGCGCGACCTTGCCGAGCGGCTCGCCTATCTGCGCGAACTCGACGCGCGCCGCGACACCATCCTCGGCTCGATCCGCGAGCAGGGCAAGCTGACCGAAGAGCTTGAAGCCAAGATCGCTGCGGCGGTCACCAAGGCGGAACTCGAGGACATCTATCTGCCCTACAAGCCAAAGCGCCGGACCAAGGCCGAGATCGCGCGTGAGCGTGGGCTGGGACCGCTGGCCGAGGCCATCCTCGCCGACCGCGCATTGGCGCCGGCGGAACTGGCGCTGGCCTATGTCGGCAACGAGATTGCCGACGCCAAGGCGGCGCTCGAAGGCGCGCGCGACATCCTCTCCGAGCAGTTCGCCGAGAATGCCGATCTGGTCGGCAAGCTGCGGAGCTACATGAAGGAACGCGCCTTCCTGCGCGCCCGCGTCGTCGATGGCAAGCAGGAGGCCGGCGCCAAATTCTCCGACTATTTCGACCATGTCGAGCGTTGGGCCACTGTGCCCGGCCATCGCGCGCTGGCGATGCTGCGCGGCCGCAATGAAGAGGTGCTGGCGCTCGACATCGAGGTCGATGCCGACGACGCTTCGCCGGTGAAGCCCGTCGAGCGCATGATCGCCAATGCCTATGCCATTGGCGGCAGCCTGCCGGGCGACCGTTGGCTGATGGAGGTGGCGGGCTGGACCTGGCGCATCAAGCTGTCGTTGCACCTGACGCTCGACCTGATGCGCGACCTGCGCGAGCGGGCCGAGGAGGAGGCAATCCATGTCTTCGCCCGCAATCTGAAGGATTTGCTGCTGGCAGCACCCGCCGGCTCGCGCGCCACGATGGGGCTCGACCCCGGCATCCGCACCGGCGTCAAGGTGGCGGTGGTCGACGGCACCGGCAAGCTGGTGACGACGACGACGGTCTATCCGTTCCCGCCGCGCAACGATGTGCGCGGGACGCAGGCCGAACTGGCGAAGCTCATCCGCCTGCACAAGGTCGAACTGATCTCGATCGGCAACGGCACCGGCAGCCGCGAGACGGAAAGGCTGGTCGCCGACATGCTGTCAGACATGCCGGGGGATGCCGGTCCCAAGCCGCTCAAAGTGATCGTCAGCGAGGCGGGCGCGTCTGTCTATTCGGCCTCAGCGACCGCGGCGGCGGAATTTCCCGGTCTCGACGTGTCGCTGCGCGGCGCCGTGTCGATCGCCCGGCGGCTGCAGGATCCGCTCGCCGAACTGGTCAAGATCGAACCGAAATCGATCGGCGTCGGCCAGTATCAGCACGACGTCGACCAGTACCGGCTCGGCCGCTCGCTGGAGGCGGTGGTGGAGGATGCGGTCAATGCCGTCGGCGTCGACCTCAACACGGCATCGGCGCCGCTGCTGGCACGCGTGTCAGGTCTTGGCGCATCGCTGGCCGAAGCGATCGTTGCGCATCGCGATGCCACCGGACCTTTCGCCAGCAGGAAGGATCTTCTCAAAGTCTCTCGCCTTGGACCTCGCGCGTTCGAGCAATGCGCCGGCTTCCTGCGCATTCCGAATGGCAGCGAACCGCTTGATGCATCGGCGGTACATCCGGAAGCCTATGGCGTGGCCGAGAAGATCGTCACCGCCTGTGGCCGCGATGTGCGCTCGCTGATGGGCGATAGTGCTGCGCTGAAGGCGCTCGATCCGCGCGTTTTCGTCGATGAGCGCTTCGGCCTGCCGACGGTGCGCGACATCCTGGCGGAGCTGGAAAAACCCGGCCGCGATCCGCGTCCCGGTTTCAAGACGGCAACCTTCGCCGACGGCGTCGACGACATCAAGGATTTGAAGCCCGGCATGCTGCTCGAAGGCACCGTCACCAATGTCGCGGCCTTCGGCGCCTTTGTCGATATCGGCGTGCACCAGGATGGGCTGGTGCATGTCTCGCAACTCGCCGACCGTTTCGTCAAGGACGCGCATGAGGTGGTCAAGGCCGGCGACGTGGTCAAGGTGCGTGTCGTCGAAGTCGACATCAAGCGCAAGCGCATCGGTCTGTCGATGCGCAGGGATGGTGACGGTGGTGCTTCGAGAGGCGGGCCACGCGACAATGGTGGCAAACCCGTGCCGCGTTCGCCGGCACCACAGCGTCAGCCGGAGCGGCCGGCGCAGCAAGGCGCGTTCGGCGCCGCACTGGCCGAAGCGTTGAAGCGGAAATAGCCGGAAGACGTCTCGAAGCGATGCGGCACTGTCCTTGCAAACGGTAGTAAGGCTGCCTACCATGTGTACGTAAGGAGACCATACGGTATGGCGAATGTCGAGAAAGTGAGTGTTGCCCTCACCCCTGAAATGGCAACGATGATGCGCGAGGTTGTCGCGGCGGGCGAATACGCTTCTGCGAGTGAAGTGATGCGTGAGGCGTTGCGCGATTGGAAGTTTCGCCGGACGCAGCGTGATCAGGCTATCAACGAATTGGGCCGGCTATGGGATGAAGGCATGGCAAGCGGCGCCGCGGTCGATGGCAGCCAAGCGTTCGCCCGGATCAAAAGCAAGCTCGATGCGAGAATAGCCGAACGCAAGGCGTGATGACGCTGCGCTTACGGCCAGAAGCTGAGAGGGACATCGAGGCTATCGCGCTCTATATCGCCGAAGATAGCCCGTCAGCGGCATTACGCTGGTACGAGGAAATATACGCCCATTGCCAACGCATCGCCGACATGCCGGGAATGGGTGTTGCGCGGCCGGACGTGCGAGCGGATTTACGCACGTTCCCTGCAGGAAATTACCTCATCCTCTATCGCCAGATCGAGGACGGCGCGGAGATCGTGCGCGTCGTTCATGGCGCGCGGCAGTGGCAAGAATTGCTGTAGCTGGATGGGTTTGAGCGGAGGCGGGTTGTTTTCTTGCCCGGCGCAACGAAAAGTCAGCTGGCGATGGGTTCGAGCCGATTGGCGTTGGCTGCTTCCGCCTCGCCATGGGGAGGGGATGCAGAACTGCGGCCACGGCCATATTGCCGTGGCGAACAGCCCATGATCCGCTTGAACGCCGTGCTGAAGGCGCTTTCGGATTCGTAGCCGAGCGAGAGCGCGATGACGGAAACGGGATCGCTGGAATTCGCCAGCCTGTCGCCTGCCAGCAGCATTCGCCAGCGTGTCAGATAGTCCATGGCCGATGTGCCGACCATTTTCTTGAATTTCAGGGCAAAGGTCGATCGCGACATGCCAACGCGCTCTCCCAGTTCCTGCAATGTCCAGCCATGCGCCGGATCGTCGTGCATGGCGCTGATCGCAGCACCCATCTGCCTGTCGGCCAGGGCGAAGAGCCAGCCGACCCGCAACCCTTCCGCCATATGCAGCCGCAGGGCCTCGATCAGGATCATGTGGGCAAGATGTTCCACCACCAGAAAACCGCCCGGTTGCGGCTCGCGCAGTTCCTGCATCATTCGCTCGACGGGCCAGCGCAAGGCGGACCGGTCGGATTCCCGGCGGATATGCACGATGGGCGGCAGCATGCGCAACAGGATGCCGGCATGGTCGCCGGAAAGGGCAAAGCGGCTGCTGACGAGAAGAAAATCGCCGCCGCCATTGTACGCGGTGACGCCACCGGTGCGGGCGGGCGAAAAGATGGTGCGGGCATCGACCGGCGGCAAATTCAAGTCGCTGGCAAGACGGAAAGGCCGCCCGCGCGGCAGCAGGAAGCAGTCGCCCGTGTCCAGGCGCACCGCGTCGGACACACCCTCCATCGACAGCCAGCACTGGCCGGAGACCACCGCGCCGCATTTGATGGCTGCCTGCTGGTCGGGGAACTGGATCGACCAGTCCCCACCTGCCTCCAGGCCAGCGGACAAGTAATTGCGCGGCTTCAGCAGAGCCAGCACGTCTGAGAGTGGATCCATAGTCGTTCCAGGACGATTGCGAAGGTAATACGGACTTTACAGCATAGATCGTATTTCGTCGATCGCTTATCTCCTCCGCCAACGCGGCGGCCGATGCGGCCCTCGCACAAAGCAAGGAGACATTGCGATGCGTGTGTTCGTTACCGGTGCCACCGGTTTTGTCGGCTCCGCCGTTGTGCGGGAGCTCGTTGAGGCGGGCCATCAGGTGCTCGGCCTTGCTCGCTCGGATGCGGGTGTGAAATCCGTTGTCGCCGCAGGTGCTGAGGCGCTGCGCGGTGATCTCGAAGATTTGGAAAGCCTGCGCAGTGGCGCGGCCATGGCCGACGGCGTGATCCACACCGCCTTCAATCACGACTTCTCGAAGTTCGCGCAAAATTGCGAGACGGACCGTCGCGCCATTGAGGTGCTTGGCGCTGTACTCGAAGGCTCCGGGCGGCCATTGCTGGTTACCTCCGGTCTCGCGCTGCTGACAAAGGGCGGTATGGCGACCGAGGACGACGCGCCCGTGCCGCCCTCCGCCTCCTATCCCCGCGCCTCGGAAGTGACGGCCGAAGCGCTGGCGGCGCGTGGCGTGCATGCGTCGGCAGTGCGTCTGTCGCCCTCAGTCCACGGCGACGGCGATCACGGCTTCGTCCCGATGCTGATCGCCATCGCGCGCGAAAAGGGCATTTCGGCCTATGTCGGCGACGGCCTCAATCGCTGGCCGGCGGTGCACCGGCTCGACGCGGCCCGCCTCTTCAGGCTGGCGCTCGAGAGGGGAGCCGGTGGCGCCAGGTATCACGGCGTCGCCGAGCAGGGCGTGCCATGCCGGGAGATCGCCGAAGTCATCGGCCGGCGGCTGAACCTGCCGGTCGTATCCAAAACCCATGAGGAGGCAGCCGGCCATTTCGGCTTTCTCGGGCATTTCTTCAGCATGGACTGGCCGGCCTCGAGCGAGCAGACCCGCGACATGCTGGGGTGGCAGCCGAAACAACCCGGGCTCATTGCCGATCTCGACCGCCCCAGCTACTTCGAAGGCTGAGCGGAAACCGCTTCGCCCTTCTCGCTGATACTTGTGAGCAGCCAATCGCGAAAACTGGCGACCGGCGGATGGCCAAGCTTGTCGTGCGGCACGACCAGATAATAGGCGCTGCGGCTCTGCATCGGCCGGCCTGGCGCCGGCACGAGCTGACCGCGCAGCAACTCGCCGGCGATGAGGATCAGCGGCAGCAGGGCGACGCCAAGCCCGGCCATGCAGGCTTGGGCGGCGGTGCCGAACTGCTCGAATTGCATGCCGGGTCCGGTCGGCGCGCTCAGGCCCTGGTGCTCGAACCATTCGGTCCAGGCGCCGGGCCGCGTCGTCATGTGCAGCAGCGGCAGGCGGCCGATGTCTGCCGGTGAGGCAATGGCGCGGCCGGCCAGGAATTCGGGCGAGACGACAGGCGCCACTGTCTCGCGCACCAGCAGCGTGGAGTCGGCCTCCGGCCAGTCGGGCAGGCCGTAATGGATCGCGGCGTCGAGCCTCTCGCGCGCGAAGTCGAAGCGGCCGACGCGGGTGACGAAGTTGATGGTGATATCAGGGTTGTTTTCGACGAAATCGGGAATGAGCGGCATCAGCCAGCGCGTGCCGAAGGTCGGCAATATGGCGAGGTTCAATATGCCACTATGCCGATTGCTCATCAATCCGAGCGCCGCGTCGCGCAACTGGCCAAGAGCTGAACGCACCGCTTCGGCATAGATATCGCCAGCCGTTGAAAGCCTGACATTGCGGCTATCGCGTTCGAACAGCCGTCTCCCGAATTGCTCTTCCAGCAATGCTATCTGCCGGCTGACCGCACCTTGGGTCAGATCGAGCTCGCGCGCCGCGGCGGTGAAGGAGCCGAGACGCGCCACCGCCTCGAAGGCGGCAAGGGCGCCGATGTTCGGCAGGAGGCGGCGCTGGACACTCATGACCTATTACTAACGCTCATTGATCCGGGATGCAATTTCGTTTGATTTTTTCGAGGCGGGGGTCGATAAGCCGGACACTTCAAGATTTTATTGTGGGAACCGAGAGCCATGGCCGCCGAAAAGAACGTTTTCGTCTGGAACGATCCTTTCCTGATCGAGGACCAGCTTTCCGAGGACGAGCGCATGGTGCGCGACGGCGCGGCGGCGTTTGCCGCCGACAAGCTCGCGCCGAGGATCGAGGAAGCCTATCTCGAGGAAAAGACCGACGTCGGCATCTTTCGCGAGATGGGCGAGGCCGGTCTGCTCGGCATCACCATCCCCGAGGAATATGGCGGGCTTGGCGCCAACTATGTCACCTACGGGCTGGTGGCGCGCGAAGTCGAGCGCATCGATTCCGGCTATCGCTCGATGATGAGCGTGCAGTCGTCGCTGGTGATGTACCCGATCCATGCCTATGGCTCGGAGGCGCAGCGCAAGAAATACCTGCCAAAGCTGGCATCGGGCGAATCGATCGGCTGCTTCGGGCTGACCGAGCCGGATGCCGGTTCGGACCCTGGCGGCATGAAGACCCGGGCCGAGAAAACGGCGAACGGGTACAGGATCTCCGGCTCCAAAATGTGGATTTCCAACGCGCCGATCGCCGATGTGTTCGTCGTCTGGGCGAAATCGGCTGCGCACAACAATGAGATCCGCGGCTTCGTGCTGGAAAAAGGCATGAAGGGGCTGTCGGCACCGAAGATCGGCGGCAAGCTCAGCCTGCGCGCATCGATCACCGGTGAGGTGGTGATGGAGGGCGTCGAGGTCGACGAGGACGCCCTGTTGCCCAACGTTTCCGGGTTGAAGGGACCATTCGGCTGCCTCAACCGGGCGCGCTACGGCATCTCCTGGGGCGCGATGGGCGCGGCCGAGGATTGCTGGCACCGGGCGCGGCAGTATGGCCTCGACCGCAAGCAGTTCGGCAAGCCACTGGCCGGCACGCAGCTTTTCCAGAAGAAGCTCGCCGACATGCAGACCGAGATCGCATTGGGCTTGCAAGGCTCGCTCAGGGTCGGGCGGCTGATGGACGAAGGCAGGATGGCGCCGGAGATGATCTCGATCGTCAAGCGCAACAATTGCGGCAAGGCGCTCGATATCGCCCGCCAGGCGCGAGACATGCATGGCGGCAACGGCATTCAGATCGGCTACCACGTCATGCGCCACGCGCAGAACCTGGAGACCGTGAATACCTACGAGGGCACGCATGACGTGCACGCGCTGATCCTCGGGCGGGCACAGACCGGGTTACAGGCATTTTTCTAGACGGCGTTGGACCGTTCGGCGCTGCTTAAATTAGGTGCACCGCAACATCTCTGCTTGGAGAATGGCCAGCATTTGTGTCAGGGTTCGGCGAACTCGTTTTGAAACGCCGACTTCCGGGGCACCATGGCAATTCTGGCCGCCGTCTACCACCTGACCCATTACAAATACGACCGGCCGGTGGTGCTTGGTCCCCAGGTCATCAGGCTGCAGCCGGCGCCGCATTCGCGCACCAAGGTGCTCAGCCATTCGCTAAAGGTCGAGCCGGCAAACCACTTCGTCAATCTGCAGCAGGACCCGTACGGCAATTTCCTCGCCCGCTTCGTCTTCCCGGAGCCAGTGAGCGAACTCAAGATCGAGGTCGACCTCGTCGCCGACATGACGGTCTACAATCCGTTCGACTTCTTCGTCGAGCCCTCGGCCGAGACGTTTCCGTTCGAGTACCCGGAAGAGATCAGCGACGATCTCGCCATTTACCGGACGCCGGAGCCGGCTGGGCCACTGCTTTCGTCCTTTCTCGCTACCGTCGACCGCAGCCCGAGGAACACAGTCGATTTCCTCGTCGACCTCAATGCGCGGTTGCAGCGCGAGATCGCCTATATCGTGCGGATGGAGACCGGCGTCTTTTCGCCGGAGGAGACGCTTGCCGCCAGGAAAGGCTCATGCCGCGACTCGAGCTGGCTGCTGGTGCAGATCCTGCGGAATCTCGGCATCGCCGCGCGCTTCGTGTCCGGCTATCTGATCCAGCTCAAGCCCGATCTCGTCGCGCTCGACGGGCCGCCCGGAACCGCTGTCGACTTCACCGATCTGCATGCCTGGTGCGAGGTCTATCTTCCAGGCGCCGGCTGGATCGGCTTCGATCCGACCTCCGGCCTGCTCACCGGCGAAAGCCATGTGCCGCTGGCGGCGACACCGCATTTCCGCAACGCTGCACCCATTTCCGGCATGGCAAGCTTCGCCAATGTCGAGTTCGGCTTCGATATGCGGGTCGACCGCATCGCCGAGCACCCGCGTATCACCAAGCCGTTCTCCGACGAAAGCTGGCAGGCGCTCGATGCGCTCGGCAACAAGGTCGATGCGGCGCTCCAGGCCGGCGATGTGCGACTGACCATGGGCGGCGAGCCGACCTTCGTGTCGATCGACGATTTCGAGGCGGACGAATGGAACACCGCCGCCGTCGGCCCGACAAAACGCGAAAAGGCCGACGCGCTGATCCGCCGGCTGCGCGAGCGCTTCGCGCCAGGCGGTTTTCTGCACTATGGCCAGGGCAAATGGTATCCGGGCGAAAGCCTGCCGCGCTGGACCTTCTCGCTCTACTGGCGCACCGACGGTGAGCCGGTGTGGAGCGACCCGTCACTGATCGCGCGGGAAAAGAGCGAGGCGGATGTCGGGCCGAAGCAGGCCGAAAGCCTGCTGACGGCTATCGCCGGCGAGCTCGGCATCGACAAGGCGATGGTCAGCGAAGCCTATGAGGATCCGGCCGAATGGCTGCTCAAGGAAGGCAAGCTGCCGGACAATGTCGACCCATCCAATTCAAAGCTGGAGGACCCCGAAGAGCGCAGCCGCATGGCACGCGTGTTCGAGCGCGGCCTGACCAAGCCGTCGGGTTATGTGCTGCCGGTCCAGCGCTGGAACAGCCAGGCCTCGGGACCGCGCTGGCGCTCGGAGAAATGGAAGACGCGGCGTGGCCGGCTTTTCCTGGTGCCGGGCGATTCACCGGTCGGCTACCGTTTGCCGCTGGGCACGCTGCCCTATGTGCCGCCGGCGCAGTTTCCCTACATCGTGCCCGTCGACCCGTCGCTGCCGCGTGGTCCTTTGCCGGCGCGCGAGGCCATCTTGCCCCAGGCTGCTCCGGCCGAACCGGAGGGCGCCGACGAGATGGCGCGCCGCCAGCAGGCGGCGTCGTTTACCGCCGCGACCGCACAGCAGGATCGTGTCGAGCAGGAGATTACCGAGATCGGCGGCGCGGTGCGCACAGCACTTTCGGTCGAGCCGCGCGAGGGGCGGCTTTGCGTCTTTATGCCACCTGTCGAGGCCCTGGAGGACTATCTCGAACTCATCGCGGCGGCGGAAAACGCGGCAAGGGCGATCGGGGTGCCGGTGCATATCGAAGGCTACGGCCCGCCACACGATCCGCGCCTCAACGTCATCAGGGTGGCGCCCGATCCCGGCGTCATCGAGGTCAACATCCACCCGGCCGCCAACTGGCAGGATTGCGTGGCGACGACCACGGCGATCTACGAGGAGGCGCGGCAGACGCGGCTTGGCGCCGACAAGTTCATGATCGACGGCCGCCACACCGGCACCGGCGGCGGCAATCATGTCGTCGTTGGCGGCGCGACGCCCGACGACAGTCCGTTCCTGCGTCGCCCGGATCTGTTGAAGAGCCTGGTGCTGCAATGGCAGCGGCATCCCTCGCTGTCCTATCTGTTCTCGGGCCTGTTCATCGGCCCGACCAGCCAGGCGCCGCGCTTCGACGAGGCGCGCCACGATTCGCTCTACGAGCTCGAGATCGCGATGGCGCAGGTGCCGCAACCGGACAGCGGCAGCGCGCCGTTGCCGTGGCTGGTCGACCGGCTGTTCCGCAATCTTCTGACCGATGTGACCGGCAATACGCACCGCTCGGAAATCTGCATCGACAAATTGTTTTCCCCCGACGGCCCGACCGGACGGCTGGGGCTGGTCGAGTTCCGCGGCTTCGAGATGCCGCCCAATGCGCGCATGAGCCTGGCGCAGCAATTGCTGGTGCGCGCCATTATCGCCCGCGCCTGGAAGAGCCCGCTCGACGGCCGTTTCGCGCGCTGGGGCACGTCGCTGCACGACCGTTTCATGCTGCCGCATTACGTCTGGGCCGACTTTCTCGACGTGCTCGACGACCTCAAGCTGAATGGCTTCGAGTTCCGCCCCGAATGGTTCGACGCGCAGCTCGAATTCCGCTTTCCCTTCTGCGGCGAGGTCCGGCATGCCGGGATCAAGCTGGAACTGCGGCAGGCGCTGGAGCCGTGGCACGTCATGGGCGAGCAGGGCGCGATCGGCGGCACCGTGCGCTTCGTCGATTCCTCGGTCGAACGGCTGCAGGTGAAGACCGAAGGCCTCAACCCGGAACGGCATGCCGTCGTCTGCAACGGCCGTATCGTGCCGCTGAAAGTCACTGACAACAGGGAGATCGCGGTGGCGGGCGTCCGCTTCAAGGCCTGGCAGCCGGCATCAGGCCTGCATCCGGCGCTGCCGGTCAACACGCCGCTGGTCTTCGACATCTACGATCGCTGGTCGGGCCGGGCTGTGGGCGGCTGCGTCTATCATGTCGCGCATCCCGGCGGGCGCAATTACGACACTTTCCCGGTCAATGGCAACGAGGCGGAGGCGCGGCGGCTTGCCCGCTTCGAGCCGCGCGGCCATACGCCCTCCGGCTACGTGCTCAACAATGAAGAAGCCGCTGAAGATTTCCCGATGACCCTTGACCTCAGGCGGCCACCAAGACTCTGATCAGCCATGGCAAAGGGGAATCAGAGAAAGCTACGCAGCAAGCCGCTGGTGCACAGTCTGCTGGAGCACTACCAGCCGATCGACGGCGTCGTCGACGAGATGGTCGATGCCTCGGGCAGTCCCCGCCCGGTCTGGAAGGACTTCATCGAGGCGCTGGAAGAACTGGGGCCGGAAAAGCTCGCCCAGCGCTTCGCCCGCGCCGACCAGTATCTGCGCGACGCCGGCGTCTATTACCGCGTCTACGACAAGGCCGGCGCCAATGAGCGGGAATGGCCGCTGGCGCATGTTCCCCTGCTGATCGAGGAGAAGGAATGGGCCGACATCAGTGCCGGCCTTGTCCAGCGGGCCGATCTATTCGAGGAAACGCTTGCCGACATCTACGGGCCGAACCGGCTGGTCGAGAAGGGCATCCTGCCGGCGGGGCTGATCGCGGCGAGCCCGGAATATTTGCGGCCGGTGGTCGGTGTCAGGCCTGCCAGTGGGCATTTCCTGCATTTCTGCGCCTTCGAGCTTGGCCGCGGTCCTGACGGCCGCTGGTGGGTGCTGGGCGACCGCACGCAGGCGCCGTCGGGCGCAGGTTTCGCGTTGGAGAACCGCGTCGCCACCACGCGGGCGCTGTCCGACATCTATGGCGAGATGCATGTGCACCGCCTTGCCGGCTTCTTCCGCCGCTTTCGCGACGCGTTGAACGGCATGGCCAACGTGTCCGGTGGCCGCGTCGCCATCCTGACGCCGGGGCCGCTCAACGAAACCTATTACGAACATGCCTATATCGCGCGCTATCTCGGCATCATGCTGCTTGAAGGCGAGGATTTGACCGTCTCCGGCGGCAGGCTGATGGTGCGCACCGTTTCGGGCCTGATGCCGGTCACCGTGCTGTGGCGGCGGCTGGACGCCGCCTTCGCCGACCCGCTCGAACTCAGGCCGGAATCGCAGATCGGCACGCCGGGGCTGGTCGAGGCGATCCGGCGGGGAGCCGTTTCGGCGGTCAATGCGCTCGGTTCCGGCCTGATGGAAACGCGGGCGCTGCTCTCCTTCCTGCCGAAGGTTGCGCGCGAATTGCGGGGCGAGACGCTTTTGTTGCCCAGCGTCGCCACCTGGTGGTGCGGGCAGGAGAACGAACGCCGGCACGTGCTCGCCAATTTCGACCGTATGGTGATCGGTCCGGCGCTGTCGACGCGGCTTGCCTTCGAGGACGACAATTTGACCAAACTCGGCTCGGCGCTGTCCGACGAGGAGCGGGCCGAACTGATCGCGCGGATCGAACGCGACGGCGGCGATTTCGTCGGTCAGGAAGCGGTGACGCTTTCGACCACCCCGGTCTATGTCGGCGGCCGACTGGAGCCACGGCCGGCAAGCCTGCGCGTCTATCTGGCGCGCACGCCGGAAGGCTGGACGGTGATGCCGGGCGGCTTTGCCCGGGTCGGCTTTTCGCTCGATCCGACGGCGATCGCCATGCAGCGCGGCGGTCAGGCGGCGGATGTGTGGGTGATCAGCGACAGGCCTGTCGAGCGCGAGACGCTGCTGCCGCAGGAGCATGACAGCTTCACCCGCACCATGCCGGGCAGCCTGCCCAGCCGCTCGGCGGAGAACCTGACTTGGCTCGGCCGTTATATCGAGCGCTCGGAAGACACGGTGCGCATCCTGCGCGCCTATCATGTGCGGCTGGCGGAGACCTCCGATCCGGAGATTCCCTTGCTTGCCGATATCAGGGACTATCTCGAACCTTTCGGCATCGACGTTCAATCGGCAATCCCTTCGGGGCTGATCTCGACGCTGGACAGCGCCGTCTATAGCGCCGGGCAGATCCGCGACCGGTTCTCGCCCGACGGCTGGCTGGCGCTGAAGGATCTGTCGAAGACCATTCACCAGTTCGCGGAGACGGTGGCGCCGGGCGATGATGCGACGCGAGCGATGACGGTCATGCTGCGCAAGCTCGCCGGGTTTTCCGGCCTGCTGCATGAGAATATGTATCGCTTCACCGGCTGGCGTTTCCTGGAGATCGGTCGGCGCCTGGAGCGCGGCATCCAGATCGCCCGCACGCTTGCCCGGCTGACCGGGACGGCGGCGCCGGACGGTGCGCTCGACATGATGCTGGAGATCGGCGACAGCGTCATGACCCACCGGCGGCAGTATCCAGTGCAGGCCGGCCGGCGCACGGTGATTGATCTCCTGGTGCTCGATCCGCTCAACCCGCGTTCGATCCTGTTCCAGCTCGAACGGCTGAAGGCCGAAATCGCGCTGTTGCCCGCTGTCGGCGGGGAGGGGCACATGTCGCTGGCGGCGAAAGAGATATTGCAGCTCAACACGGCCATCGCCATCAAGGAGCCTTCGGACATGACGGCACAGGCGCTCGACGATCTCGCCAATGAGATAGGCGGTCTCTACAGCAGCCTTGCCAAAGCCTATTTCGGGTAAGCATGCTTTACGACATCAGGCTTCATCTCAGCTACGACTACGATGCGGCGGCCGGCGGCGGCCGCCATCAGGTCCGCGTGCTGCCGTCGACGATATCAGGCGTGCAGCGCGTGATCGCCGCTTCGCTGTCGTTTGCGCCGGCGCCGGGCGAACGCTCGGATTTTTCCGATTTCTTCGGCAACAGCGTCACCTCGATCGCCTTTCGCGACGTGCATGATGCGCTCGACATCAGGATGAGCGCGCGGGTTTCGGTCTCGCGGCCGGAGATTGGTCTGGACGTGTCGCCCGACATTCGCCGGCTGAGAGAGGAACTCGATGCGGTGCGATCGCTCTCGCCCGGATCGCCGCATCACTTCCTGGCTGCCAGCGATCACGCCGGCATCGACGCTGCTATCACGGCCTACGCACGCGGTAGTGCCGGCAGCTCGGCTGTCAGCACGGCGATGAACCTGTGCAACCGCATCCACCACGATTTCACCTATGACGGGGAGGCGACCACGGTGCGCACCCGGGCCAGCGACGCTTTCGGCCTGAAGCGGGGTGTGTGCCAGGACTTTTCCCACATCATGATCGCCGGCCTGCGAGGGCTCGGCATTCCGGCCGGCTATGTCAGCGGCTTCCTGCGCACCATCCCGCCGAAGGGCAAGCCGCGGCTTGAGGGCGCCGACGCCATGCATGCGTGGGTCAAGGTGTGGTGCGGGCGCGATGCCGGCTGGCAGGAATTCGATCCGACCAACGGGATGCGGGCCAGCAATGACCACATCACCGTCGGCCATGGCCGCGACTATTCGGATGTGGCGCCGATCGTCGGCGTGCTGAAGACGACAGGCGGGCAGGTCGGCGAGCAAGCTGTCGACGTCATCCCCGTCGTGCTCGAGAAGGCCTGACAGCAGTCCAAAAGCCAGGAGCCGGAACCAGCGGCCGGTCCGGCGCTTATCTATGGGAAAATTTTCCATGGAGAGGACATGCTGGACAAATCGGAGTCGCCGTCAGGCCGATTGGCCGCCATATCGGGCAACGCGTCGAAGAATGGAGCGTCGAAGAATGGAGCGTCGAAGAATGGGGCGCCGAGGAACGGCGGCGAAGCCTCCGCCGACCGAGCTTCGCTCACCTATGTCAGCGACGCCGAGCCCGGCATCCGTCGTGCCAGGACCGGCAAGGGATTTTCGTACAAGGGGCCGAACAGACGAGCCGTGAGTGAGGATGCCGTCGCGCGCATCAAGGCGCTCGCAATACCGCCAGCCTGGACCGATGTATGGATTTCGCCAGACGCCAACGGCCATATCCAGGCGACGGGCCGGGACCAGCGCGGACGCAAGCAATATCGCTACCATGCACAATGGGCCGAGGAGCGGGACGGCGTTAAATATTCGAGCCTGATTGCTTTTGCAGAAAGCCTACCTGAACTGCGACGCCGGATCGACGCCGATCTGCGCCGTCACGGCCTGCCGCTGGAGCGGGTTGTCGCCGCTGTGGTCTGGCTGCTCGACAACACTATGATCCGCGTCGGCAATGCCGCCTACGCTCGTGACAATAACAGCTTTGGGCTGACCACGCTGCGCGACCGGCATGTCGAGATCAAGGGCTCAAGCCTGCGCTTTGCTTTCAAAGGCAAGTCCGGCAAGGAATGGAAGCTGAAACTCGTCGATCGCCGGATCGCGCGCATCGTGCGCGGCGCCCAGGATTTGCCGGGCCAGAAGCTGTTCCAGTATCTGGACGAAGACGGAAACAGGCGGCCGATCCGCTCCGACGACGTCAACCGCTACATCAGGGACGAGGCCGGAGCCGATTTCAGTTCAAAGCATTTCCGCACGTGGGGCGGCACCATCCATGCCGCGTCGCTGTTTGCGCAGACGGAGCGCCCTGAAAGCCAGGCACAACAGAAGCGGCTGATCAACGGCGTCGTCGACAAGGTGGCCGAGCGGCTTGGCAATACGCGCGCCGTCTGCCGCAAATGCTATATCCATCCGCAAGTTTTCAAAGCGTGGTCCGAAGGACGGCTGCTTACCGAAATGGCGGAGGCGAACAGAGGGAAGCGGTCGATACAAGGCCTCGATGACGAGGAAGCGCTCGTCCTGAGATGGCTGAAAGCGCGGGAGGGCTGACGCCAGGTACGGCTGTCGCCGGCTGGCGTGTCCACCGCAAGGCATTTTTTTATCGACGCACTGTCGGGATCAGTCCTACTGTTTCGTCCTTTGACGGAGAAAAGGACATCCCATGCTCTACGCTATCCTCTGCTACGCTTCTGAAGACGTCGTCTGCTCCTGGAGCAAGGAGCAGGACGACGACGTCATGGCGAAAATTCTCGACGTGCAGGAAAAGTATGCCAGGGCCGGCCGGCTTGGCCCGGTGGCGCGGCTGCTGCCGACGACTGCCGCGACGACGCTGAGGAAGGTCAAGGGCGAATCCGTCGTCATCGACGGGCCGTTCGCCGAGACCAAGGAACAGTTCCTCGGCTTCTACACGCTCGAATGCAATGATCTCGATGAGGCGGTGGACTTCGCCCGCGAGCTTTCCGAGGTCAATCCCAGCGGCGGCTCCTATGAGATACGGCCGGTTTCGCTCTTCAATCCCAGCAAGGTTCCCGCATGACTGAACTCGCCTGGATCAGCACGGCGATCAGCACCGCCCGCCCGCAGGCGATGGGCGCGCTGTTGCGCTACTTCCGCGATCTCGATGCGGCGGAGGAAGCTTTCCAGGATGCTTGCCTGAGAGCGCTGAACAACTGGCCGAAGAATGGCCCGCCGCGCGACCCGGCGGCTTGGCTGATCTTTGTCGGCCGCAACAGCGGCATAGACGCGGTGCGCAAGCGCGCCAAGCAGGCGCCGCTGCCGGAGGAAGACCAGATCTCCGACCTTGAGGATGCCGAAACCGATATCGCCGAGCGGCTGGACGGCGCTCATTACCGCGACGACATATTGCGGCTGCTGTTCATCTGCTGCCATCCCGATCTGCCGGCGACCCAGCAGATCGCCGTGGCATTGCGCATCGTCTCCGGCCTGACGGTCAGGCAGATCGCCCGCGCCTTCCTTGTCGGCGAAAGCGCCATGGAGCAACGCATCACCCGTGCCAAAGCGCGCATTGCGGATGCCGGCGTGCCGTTCGAGACGCCCGGTGCGGTCGAGCGTTCGGAACGGCTCGCCGCGGTCGCCGCCATGGTCTATCTGATCTTCAACGAAGGCTATTCGACCAATAGTGGCGAGGCTCCGGCCCGCGCCCCACTCTGCGAAGAGGCGATCCGGCTGGCAAGGTTGCTTCTGCGGCTGTTCCAGACCGAACCGGAGATCATGGGCCTGACGGCGCTGCTGCTGCTCCAGCATGCGCGTGCGCCGGCGCGCTTCGACGAGAATGGCGAGATCGTGCTGCTCGAGGACCAGGACCGCAGCCTGTGGAGCCGCAAGATGATCGACGAGGGGCTGGCGCTGGTCGACAAGGCGCTGCGCCACCAGAAGCCCGGGCCTTACCAGGTGCAGGCGGCGATCGCCGCGCTGCATGCGCGGGCGGCAAAGCCCGAGGATACCGACTGGACCGAGATCGACCTGCTCTACAGCCTGCTCGAGCAAATGCAGCCGTCGCCCGTGGTGACGCTCAATCGCGCCGTCGCGGTCGCCAAGGTGCGCGGACCGGAAGCGGCGCTCGCCATGATAGAGCCGCTGGAGCAGAGGCTCTCAGGCTATTTCCACTTCTTCGGCCTCAAGGGCGGCCTGTTGATGCAGCTTGGCCGGGGCGACGAGGCCCGCACCGCCTTCGACCGCGCCATCGCGCTTGCCAATACGGCCGCCGAGGCCGCCCATATCCGCATGCATATCGACCGGTTGATGAAGGAAGGCGCGGTCCCGGGCGTTGCCCGGAAAGCGCACTGATCCGACCGCCTGCCTGGTTCAACGGTCCGAGCCTGGCTTGGACCATGCCGGGGTGGTGGTTTTTTCCCGAAACGAGTAATGCCACGCCATGACAACGCCCGAGGTGCCGATCGGCACGGCATGGCGGCAGGCCTGGGCCGACGCCATACGGGCGAAGAAATCTGAAAGGGACAAAAATGACGATTGCGAAGGAAACGGCCGGGCTTCTGGCGAAACTGGGCGTTGCCAAGGACGCGCTTGTCGGTGGCGACCTCATCGTGCGCAGCCCGGTGACGGGCGAGCAGATCGCCGCGCTGAAGACGATCTCGCCGGCCGATGCGGCCAAGACCATCGAAGCCGCCCACAAGGCGTTCCAGGCCTGGCGGCTGGTGCCGGGGCCGAAGCGCGGCGAACTGGTGCGGCTGCTCGGCGAAGAACTGCGCGCGCACAAGGCCGAGCTTGGCCGGCTGGTGTCGATCGAGGTCGGCAAGATCCCGTCCGAAGGGCTCGGCGAAGTGCAGGAGATGATCGACATCTGCGATTTCGCCGTCGGTCTCTCCCGTCAGCTTTATGGCCTGACGATTGCCACCGAACGCCCTGGACATCGCATGATGGAGACCTGGCATCCGCTCGGCGTGGTCGGCGTCATCTCGGCCTTCAATTTCCCGGTCGCGGTGTGGTCGTGGAACGCGGCACTGGCGCTGGTCTGCGGCGACGCGGTGGTGTGGAAGCCGTCGGAAAAGACGCCGCTGACCGCGCTTGCCTGCGAGGCGATCTTCAAGCGCGCGGCCAAGCGTTTTGGCGATGCTCCCGAGGGCCTGGCGCCGGTGCTGATCGGTGATCGAGCCGTCGGCGAAATCCTGGTCGACCATCCCAAGGTGCCGCTGGTCTCGGCCACCGGCTCGACCCGCATGGGCAGGGATGTCGGGCCGCGTTTGGCGAAGCGGTTTGCGCGCGCCGTGCTGGAGCTTGGCGGCAACAATGCCGGCATCGTCTGTCCGACGGCCGATCTCGACATGGCGCTGCGCGCCATCGCTTTCGGCGCCATGGGCACGGCCGGCCAGCGCTGCACGACGCTGCGGCGCCTGTTCGTGCATGACAGCGTCTATGACGCCTTGGTGCCGCGGCTGAAGAAAGCCTATGAGAGCGTTTCGGTCGGCAATCCGCTGGAAACATCAGCGCTGGTCGGTCCGCTGATCGACAAGGCCGCTTTCGACAATATGCAGAAGGCGCTGAAGGAAGCGGTTTCGCATGGCGGCAAGGTGACTGGCGGCACGCGGGTCGAGAACGGCCACCCCGACGCTTACTATGTGCATCCTGCCTTGGTCGAAATGCAAAGCCAGGTTTCGCCGGTGACCGAAGAGACCTTCGCGCCGATCCTCTATGTGATGAAATACTCGGATTTCGACGCCGTGCTCGACGAGCACAATGCGGTCGGGGCGGGGCTTTCCTCGTCGATCTTCACCCGCGACCTGCAGGAATCCGAGCGCTTCCTCGGCGTCGACGGCTCGGATTGCGGCATCGCCAACGTCAACATCGGCACGTCGGGAGCCGAGATCGGCGGCGCCTTCGGCGGCGAAAAGGAAACCGGCGGCGGCCGCGAGTCGGGCTCCGATGCCTGGAAGGCCTATATGCGCCGCGCCACCAATACGGTGAATTATTCCAAGGCGCTGCCGCTTGCCCAAGGCGTGTCCTTCGACATCGACTAGGAACAGGATTGCGCGATCATGGCGGCGATGCTGGCGACATCGCAGCCGAGTTCCCGGTCCTCCTCAAGAGGCGCAACCCGTTCGCGCACCGTCCTGTAGGCCTCGTCGACGCCGCGACCCAATGTGTCCGCCACTCCCCGGATATCCGCGGCGTAAGCCGCAGAGATGAGTTCCATGGCGACGAGGTAACGGAACCGCTCGACGATCTGGTTGATCTTGGCGATGACCGCCGGCGCCATCGACGACTGATCCTCGACCCAGTCCGACACCGCGATCGGGGTCAAAGAGATCGGGCTGGCGAGAAAGCGGATTTCAGCTTCCATCGCTGAAATGGGTTTCTGCAAAATGGCAAAGCCCATGCGGTTCTGGCCGTTTGCCGCCAGGAAACGCGGCAGGCCGGCTACCGCAGGGGACATGAGTTTGATCGTCCGGTTGGCGATGCCCGCCGCCGCATGCGCCAACGCCTGGCTCAGCCGCTCCCAGGACAGGACGAAAGCGGTCATGTCGAAATTGCCATGCGAGACAATCCGGTCCTCCCCGGCCAGGACGACCGGATTGTCGCCGGAACTGGCCAGTTCAATCTCGGTCGCGGCCCTGGCCTCGTCGATCGCGTGGCGAAGCGCGCCCCAGACCTGCGGCACGCAGCGATAGCTCAGCGGATCCTGGATCCGGCGGGCAGCGCCTTCCTTGAACAGCGTGCTGCCCGACAACAGCTCACGCAACCGTGCCGCCACCGCTCTCTGGCCGAAGGCGGGCCGTGCCGCCATGGCCGAATCGTCGAGCGAACTGACATTGGCGCGGAACGCCTCCAAATTCAGTGCGACAGCCTTGAGCGACCACTCGAAGGCTCGCTCGATGTCCTCCAGCGCCAGGCAGGCCTGGGCGACAGACAGGCTGTTGGCGACGATGATGGCATGGCCGTCCTTGGCATGGATGTCGAGCGGCTTCAGCCCGGCACGTTCGAGCGCCTCGGCCGCCGGCATGGTCTCGCCGCCATATTCCGCCTGGCCGTGGCCAAGCAGGCCCAGCGTCATGTGCGCGAGCGGCGCGAGATCGGCCGCGCCCAGCGAGCCGAGCGACGGCACCACGGGGTGCAGGCCGGCGTTCAGCGCGGCGACAAGTCCCTCGAACACGGCAGACGAAATGCCGGTGCCGCCGGCGGCCATGCCGGCGATTCGCACCGCCATCATCGCGCGCACCGCCTCCCGCGGCAAAGCCGCCCCGAAACCGACCGCATGGCCGAACGAAACCCGCCGCTGATAGGCGATCAGATCCTCACCGCTCAGCGGCGTATCCACGGCAGCGCCCAGCGCGGTGGTCAGTCCGTAGACCGGACGGTTTTCTGCCGCATGGCGTTCGATCACCGCGCGGCTGGCCCGGATCAGGGCGTCCGCCTCGGGCGAGACCTCGACCAATGCGTGGCGGCGGGCAATGGCGGCAATGTCCTGCGTCCGCAGTGGCGCGGCGGTCAGTCGGACGGGCGTCGATGTCATGGATGCTTCCCCAATTCGGCAATGCAGTCCCTCGGTGTACCCGAGTAGCCCGTTGCTCGGGTAGTGTCCCGTTCATGCCAGCCTGAAGATAGGTTCAAAAGTGGGAACCGGGATCTGGGCCCAGCTTTTCGCTGGCTGTATACAAGACCGCCAGCGAGACAAGCCCTGTTGACAGCCGCTATCCATGCAAGGAGGCCCCGGCTGGTTGCAATAGCCTGTCGGACACCACCGTCGGGATGCTATCAAAGACGCAATAAGCTGTTTTTGCGAATGGATTCCAGGAAAATCACATCCATTGACGTTAATTTAACACGATAGTATGGTCGATTCTGTTGGTTCGGTATCTCGTCGCTGTGTTCAGCCACGGCTTGTTCGCTGCCTCTGTGTTTACAGGGCATCGCAACGAAAAGGGAATCCATGCCATCGACAGGGATGAAGCGGCAGCCTTCTCCGCCGGCGTCAAAGCGCATCGGGATCCCGCCTCTTGTGGCGGGGGGGCAGTAGTGATGTTGCGGTCGCCGGGCGGCTGCACGACGAGGGATGGTTTCCATGATGTCCACCGGCACGCAGTTGGTTCAACTTGAACATCCCTTGCTCTAGCCAGCCCGGGGACGAGTTCGCGATGCATATCGGCACGCGCTGAGTCAGAGGGAGTCATGTCCAGCCTGCTTGGGATCGACAACGGCCTGACGGTGACGAAGGCGGTGATCTTCGACGCCGACGGCTCGCAATTGGCGGTGGCGAGGCGGCGTGTGCCGCAATCGATGCCGCATGCGCGCTGGGTCGAACGCGATATGGCGGGCCTGTGGCAAGCGACCGCCGAGGCGATCGGCGAGGCGATTGCCTTGAGCGGCAGGCCGGCCAGCGACATCAAGGCGGTGGCGGCGACCGCGCATGGCGACGGCGTCTACCTGCTCGACACGGAGCGTCGGCCGCTGGGTCCCGGCATATTGTCGCTGGACAGCCGGGCAGGCGAAATCGTCGACAGATGGTCGCAAGGTCCGGTCTTCGCCGAGGCGCTCGCCGTGACGGGCCAGGTACCGCACGCGTCCTCGCCGTCGTCGCTGCTGGTCTGGTTGCGGGAACACGATCCGGAACGCTTCAACCGGATAGCTCACATATTCGCCTGCAAGGACTGGCTGCGTTTCTGCCTGACCGGCACCATCGGCACCGACCTCACCGAGGCGAGCACCTCCTTCACCAATATGCGCACGCAAAGCTTTGCGCCGGAAGCGATGCGCATCTTCGGCCTTGAGGCATTGTTCGACGCCTTGCCGCCGGTGGCGCATCCGGCCGATATCGTCGGCCACGTCACCGCCGAGGCAGCGGCGCTTACCGGACTAGCCGAAGGCACGCCGGTCGCCTGTGGCCTGCACGATGTCACTGCCTCGGCGCTCGGTATGGGCGGCCACGAGGAGGGCGTGGTCAGCATCGTCGCCGGCACCTATTCGATCAACGAAATCGTCTCCACCGAGCCGCGTGTCGACCGGCGCTGGTTCTGCCGCAATGCCATCGACCGTGGGCGTTGGAACAACATGTCGATCTCGCCGGCCTCGACGGCGAATTACGACTGGTTCCTCGACACGCTCTGCCGCTCGGAACAGGACGAAACCGAGAGGATCGGCGGCTCGATCCACGAGATGCTGGCGACAGAGATCGACGCAGCACTTGGCAAGCCGTCGACCATCCTCTTCCACCCCTATCTGTTCGGCTCGCCCTACGGCAATGCCGCCAGCGCCAGCTTTCTCGGCCTGCATGGCTGGCACGATCGCGGCGACATGCTGAAGGCGGTGCTGGAAGGCATCGTGTTCAATCATCGCACGCATGTCGAAGCGCTGCGCGACGGCTTTGCCGTTCGCGAGGTGCGGCTTACCGGCGGCGGCTCGCGCAACCCTGCCTTCGCGCAGATGTTTGCCGACGTGCTCGACGTACCGGTCATCGTCACCTCGACCGACGAGGCGGCGGCCTTCGGCGCAGCCCTTTGTGCGGGTGCGGCGGTTGGCCTGTTTGCGTCGCCGCAACAGGGGGCGCGGGCCGTCAGCAAGGTGAGCCGCGAATATCTGCCCGACAGAGCGCGCAACGCTGTTTTCGAGCACCGGTTTTCTCTTTACTGCCGCATCGTCGAATCGCTCAAGCCGCTATGGCCTGCGATCGAGAGGCTGGCAGGGCAAGGCATCGGGGGACCTGCATGATCAAGGCGGACGAACGGCGCGAGGAAATCGCCGATTATGTCATCAAGCTTGGCCAGGTGCGGATCGACGATCTGGTCGAGCATTTCGGCGTGTCGCGCATGACCATCCATCGACACATCGATCAGCTCGCGCATCAGGGCGTGCTGCGCAAGCTGCATGGCGCTGTGACCGTGCAGCCTTCCGGCCTCTATGAAAGCGCTTTCCGCTATCGGGTGACGGTCGGCAGGGCGGAGAAGGATGCGCTGGCGCATGCGGCGCTGGACTATGTCGAAGCCGGCCAGGCGGTCATGCTGGACGATTCGACGACGGCGAACGCGATCGCGCCGCTGTTGCTCGACATCAAGCCATTGACCGTGATCAGCAACAGCGTGGCGACCGCGGCACTGCTGACCAATGTCGACGACATCGATTTCATCTGTCTCGGCGGTCAGTATCACCGCACCTACAATGCCTATATCGGCCTCGTCTGCGAGAATGCCGTGGCGCAGCTGCGCGCCAATCTTTTGATCTGCTCGGCCTCGGCGATCTCCGGCACCACAGCCTTCATCCAGGATCAACATGTGGTGCGGGTCAAGCAAGCGATGTTTGCCGCCTCGACCAAACGCATTCTTGCCGTCGACCATTCCAAGTTCGACAAGGTCGCCCTGCATGTCTTCGACGACCTGACCCGCTTCGACGCGGTACTGACGACCCACGGCATAAGCGATGCGCAGGCGCAAAAGCTCGAACAGGCCGGCGTAAAACTGCGTGTCGTCACCATGGCCCGGTCATGAACCCTGCCGACGACGCCGGCCTGTCGCACTCCGCTGTACCGGACCACTCCTTGCCGGACCACAGTGGGCGCATCGCCGCCATGGCCAGGACGGGCGACATCGACGTGGTCATTCTTGGCGCCGGCATCAATGGCGCCGGCCTGTTTCGCGATCTGTGCGCGCAAGGCGTGAGCTGCCTGATCGTCGACAAGGGCGATTTCGGATCGGGCACCAGTGCGGCACCCTCGCGGCTGATCCATGGCGGTCTCAAATATCTCGAAACCGGCGAGTTCGGACTGGTGGCGCAGTCGACGCTGGAGCGCAATCTCTTGCTGAAGAACGCGCCGCACTATGTCAGCC
>NZ_NWQG01000019.1:0-20231 GCF_002529485.1 Mesorhizobium sanjuanii | reverse complement strand
CGCTGCCGACGGTCATCCCGATCTTTTCCTGGAGCAAAGGCATGTGGGCGGCGCTGCGCACACTGCTGGGCTCGACCAGCGCGCCGCGCAGCCGCGGCGCCATCCTCATCAAGATCGGTCTGGCGATCTACGATTTTTACGGATCGCGGCACAGGGTGATGCCGCGCCACCGGCTGGTTGGACGGCGACGGGCGCTGCGCGACATGCCGGCGCTGACCAGGTCGATCGTCGCCACCGGCACCTATTACGACGCCAAGATCAGTCATCCCGAAAGGCTGGTGCTCGAGCTGATCACCGACGGATTGGCGGCAAATATGCTCGCCGCGGCCGCCAACTACACGGCGCTGGTTTCGTCGTCCAATGGCGTGCTGACTTTTCAGTCAAAAGGCGGAGGCCAGTCAAAAGACGGGGGCCAGTCCGAGGATGGCGGCGTGTTTTCGGTGCGGCCGAAACTGGTCGTCAATGCCGCCGGTCCGTGGATCGACGACGTCAACGCCTTGCTCGGCGCGCCGTCGAAAATGATCGGCGGCACCAAGGGCTCGCACATCTTGCTAAAGCACGACGAACTGGTGCGAAGCCTGGCGGGCCGCATGCTCTATTTCGAAGCCGATGACGGCCGCATCTGCCTTGTCTACGATTATCTCGGTCTCGCGCTCGTCGGCTCGACCGACATCCAGGCCGACAATCCCGACACGGTGCGCTGCGAGCCGCAGGAGATCGATTATCTGCTCGAAAGCGTTCGAGCGCTGCTGCCTGGCATGAGCTTCGGACGCGACCAGATCGTCTATGCCTATAGCGGCATCAGGCCCTTGCCGGCCTCCGATGCCTCTGTTCCCGGCTTGATCAGCAGGGACCATTCGGCGCCGGTCGTCGAGCCGGAGCCTTCGCGTCCGTTTCCGATCATCTCCCTGGTCGGCGGCAAATGGACGACGTTTCGCGGCTTTGCCGAAGAGGTTGCCGACACGGTGCTCGATCGGCTGGGACGCGGCCGCAAGGTGACCACACGATCGATGGCGATCGGCGGCGGCAAGGATTTTCCAACCGAGGCGGCCGCCCGGACCGCCTGGCTGGCCGAGGCCAGGTCGGCTACAGGCGCCGACCAGCGTCGTCTCGACCAGCTTCTGTCGCGCTATGGAACCAAGGCGTTGCGGATCGCCCGCCACCAAAGCCCGTGGAGCAATGAAGATCGCCTGCCGGGGGCGAGCGACTACGGCACGTCCGAAATCGACTACATCGTCCGCAACGAATTCGTCGAGCATCTCACCGATATCGTCATGCGGCGCACGACACTCGCCATTGGCGGTTCCCTGACCATGGGCGATTTGAAGCAGATCGCCGCCATTGCGGGCCGGGCTCGGAATTGGGGTTCGCAGCGGATTTCGGATGAGCTCGACGCCGCTGTCGCGCAACTCGGCGACAAAAATCTCGTGCGATTGTGATCTGCTCGCTGACCGTGGCCGACGGGTCGCCGCAACATCCTGTCTTCGAAAAAATCACATAAAAACAGTATGTTAATGTTCTCTGGTGGGTTTTGCTTCTCCGGGTGCGTTGGGGGGGCGAGCAAAATATCACACATCTTGACGTGAACTTAACACTATTGTATGGTCGATTTTGTGCTTGGGCTTGGACCTGTAGGGACGGTTTCGGCTCGTGAGGAATTTCTTGCCTAGGCGGTTGGCTGACGAACCGGCGTATGCAGTCGCAAGACCATGCAGCCTCCGAACACTGGCTGCTGGTTCCCGGTCACGATCAATTGCTGCGCGGCAAGGGGTCTCGATGGCGCCGTTTGTATGCTGAAACTCTCGAAGGTCGATTGACAACGACACGAACGCGTGAAAAATTTTTCAACTGAAGATAATAATATCATCTCGGGAGGAGATGGAATGAAATCCAGCAACGCCGCCAGTCGTGGTCGTGAGCTGCTCGTGGTCGTCGCGCCATGAGCTCGCAGTCCACGATCAATCGGCGCGTGACGCCGGGCGCGCGATGGCCTGGGGTTCGCTGGATTGTCGCCGCGGCCGCAATCCTCACCTTGCTGACCGCCATGGCTCTCGACACCAAGGTCGTCGTAATCGGTTCGGCGGAAGACGCGCGCAAGGCTGCGTTTTCGCCGGAGGCATTTGGCAAGTCCGAGTTTCCGAATATCCAGTCCGCCGTCGACCAGCGCGCGGTGGCCGCCGGTGTTCTGGCGTCGGCCATCGCCAAGGACAAGGCCGCGGCGGAGAAGCAATATGGCGTGCCGGCCAATGTCGGGACGGAGTTCTCCGTCAAGTTCACCGGCGTCGTCGGCGAAGGGAAGTCCGGCATCTATGCCGTCAAGGTCGACGATGTTCCGAGCACCCTGGTCATTCGGGTGCAGACCGGACCGGCGATCAACGGAACCGACCTGCGCGATGCCACCGGTACGATCACATTTGGCCAATTCACCAACCAGATCGAGTATCAGAACGCCGGATCGGCCCTGAACAACGAGATGAAGAAGCAGGTCCTGTCGACCATCGACAACACCAAGCTCACCGGCAAGACGGTCTCGGTCGTCGGCGTCTTCAAGTTGGTCAACCCCAAAGGCTGGCTCGTCACGCCCGTGAAGCTGAGCGTTCAATGAATGCGGCAGCTCAATTCGAGCCGGCTCCAGCGGACACCGTGCTCGCGGCGCGCAACATCGTAAAATCCTATGGCGGCACGCACGCTCTCAAGGGCGTCAATTTCGACATCCGCCGTGGTGAGGTCACCACGCTGTTCGGAGAGAATGGCGCCGGCAAGTCGACGCTGATGAAGATACTCTCCGGTGTCGAGACGCCGACATCGGGAAGCATCGAACTCGATGGCCGTCCCGTCGCTTTCTCGTCGACTGTCGATGCGCGGGACCGCGGCATCTCGATAATCCATCAGGAATTGAGCCTCGCGCCCAATCTGAGCGTGCGCGACAACATCTTTATGGGTCGCGAGTTGCGCGGGCGGACCGGCCTCGACTTCGCCGAGGAGGCTCGTCAGACGCGACTGCTGATGGCCGATCTCGAGGAAGACATCGATCCGCTGACCCTGGTGCAGGATCTGCGCCTTGGGCAGCAGCAGATTGTCGAGATCGCGCGCGCGCTGTCGGTGGATTCGCGTATACTGATCATGGATGAGCCGACGTCCGCGCTGAGTGCGACCGAGGTCGAGGTGCTGTTCCGCGTGATCCGGGACCTGACCGCCCGCGGCGTCTCGATCGTCTACATCTCCCATCATCTCGAGGAGGCGCTGCAGATCACCGACCACGCGGTGGTGCTGCGGGACGGAACGATCACGGCCACGTCCAAAGCGAAGGATATCGATCTCGAATGGATCGTCCGCAACATGGTGGGCGAGAACTTCGACCTGGGATCGCCGCCCGCCGGCTACGCCTTTGGCGAGGTCGCCTTGTCGATCGAGGATGTGAGCATCGCCGATAGCTCGGGTTCGGACCGTCTGGTCGTCGACCGGCTGTCGCTCGATGTCCGTGCCGGCGAGATCGTCTGCATCTACGGGCTGATGGGCGCCGGGCGCACGGAATTGCTGGAATGTGTCGCCGGACGCCTGCCGGTGACGGGCGGGCGGGTTCTGCTGGAGGGCGAGGACATCTCCCGCCTCGGCATTGCCGAACGCATATCAAGGGGGCTGGTGCTGGTGCCCGAGGACCGGCAACGCGACGGTCTGGTCCAGACGATGTCCGTGGGGGCCAATCTGTCGCTGGCCAGCATTGGCGCCTTCGTTACCGGGATGTTCCTGTCCCGGTCGCGGGAGCGCTCGCTGGTCGAGCGTTCCATACGCGACGTGCGGGTCAAGACCGCAGGCGGAGGCGCGCCCATCGGATCACTGTCCGGCGGCAATCAGCAGAAGGTCGTCATCGGCAAGATGCTGACGACCAACCCCAAGGTCATGCTCCTGGACGAGCCCAGCCGCGGCATCGACGTCGGCGCCAAGGCGGAAGTGTTCCGGCTGCTTGCCGAGCGGGCCGCCCAGGGGCTCGCGGTCGTGTTCTCGACTTCGGAAGTCGCCGAATGCCTTGGTATCGCGCACCGGATCATCGTCATGCGTCGGGGCAGGATTTCGGCCGAGTTCGGCGCCGATGTCACGAAAGAGCAGATCATGGCCGCCTCGGGCGAGGCCGTGGTTGCCTCGTCATGAAGAATACAGGAGCCCAGACCGTGACCGATGTCAGCCAGAACCGCAGCCGCTCCGGCCCAAAGACATCGAGCGGTGGCTTCAGCCTGGCCAAGCTGTTGCTGGAGGGCCGGGCGTTCCTCGCGCTGATCGTGATCATCGTCGTCTTCTCGATGCTGTCGCCCTATTACTTTTCGCTCGGCAATTTCCTCACCATGGCCTCGCATGTCGCCATCTTCGGCATCTTGGCGGTCGGCATGCTGCTGGTCATCCTCAATGGCGGCATCGACCTGTCGGTGGGGTCGACACTCGGCCTGTCGGGGGTCATCGCCGGATTCCTCATGCAGGGCGTGCAGTTGCAAACGCTTGGCGTCGTGCTGTTTCCTCCCGTCTGGGTGGTTGTGGTGCTGGTGTGTGTGCTGGGCGCGCTGGTCGGCCTGGTCAACGGCGTCCTCATCGCATGGCTGAAAGTGCCGGCCTTCGTGGCCACGCTGGGCATGCTCTATGTGGTGCGCGGCGCGGCGTTGCTGATGACCAACGGCCTGACCTACAACGACCTTGGCGGCAAGCCGGAGCTCGGCAATACCGGCTTCGACTGGCTGGGCTTCAACCGGCTGTTCGGGGTTCCGATCGGCGTGCTGGTCATGGCGGTCATCGCCATCATCGGCAGCATCATCCTCAATCGCACCGCCTTCGGCCGCTGGCTCTATGCCTCCGGCGGCAATGAGCGCGCCGCCGAGCTCTCCGGCGTGCCGGTGAAAAAAGTCCAGGTGGCTGTCTACATGCTCTCCGGCATCTGCGCCTCGGTGGCCGGCCTCATCCTGTCCTCGGAACTGACCTCGGCGGGGCCGACCGCCGGCAATTCCTACGAACTGACGGCAATCGCGGCCGTCGTCATCGGCGGCGCCGCGCTCACCGGCGGTCGTGGCAATATCCGTGGAACGCTGGTCGGGGCCTTCGTCATCGGCTTTCTCTCAGATGGCCTCGTGATCATCGGCGTGTCCGCCTATTGGCAAACAGTGTTCACCGGCGCGGTCATCGTGTTGGCGGTGCTGCTCAACGCCATCCAGTATCGCCGTCGCGTCAGGCTGCCTGGCCCGACCGACGGCCCTTCGACTTCTCCGCAACAAGGCAAGGCTCGAACGGCCGATCCCGCTCACGAGAAGATTGCCGGGTGACCGGCACCATCAACAACCAAGGAGGAAATTTCATGTACGGCAAGGCAAGAATTCTGATGCTCACCGCCTTTGCGCTGGCCGCTCCGGTCCTCGCAGGGTCGGTGACCGCGGCGTCGGCTGAAGGTCTGATCTCGATCATCGTCATCGATCCGGCGAACCCGTACTGGCTGACCGAAGGCAACGTCGCCAAGGCCGAGGCCGAGAAACTCGGCTACACCGCGACGGTCGGCGCCTCGAAAGCCGACACCAATACGGAGAGCAGACTGATCGACACCGCGATCACCAACAAATCCGTGGCCATCATCCTCGATCCCGCCGACGCCAGCGGATCCATCGGCGCCGTGAAGAAGGCGATTGCCGCGAACATCCCGGTCTTTCTCGTCAATGCCGAGATCAACCAGGAGGGCCTCGCCAAGGCGCAGCTCGTTTCCAACAACGCCCAGGGCGCAGCTCTGGGGGCGCAGCAATGGGTGACTGATATCGGCGAAAAGGGCAATTATGTCGAACTGCTGGGCGCTCCGTCCGACAACAACGCCGCCACGCGGTCAAACGGCTACGAGACCGTGATCAGCCAGTACCCGGACCTCAAGAAGGTCGGCTCCGAAGTCGCCAACTGGGACCGCACCCAGGGCCATGACAAGATGCAGAGCCTGCTGCAGGCCCATCCCGATATCATCGGCGTGACCAGCGGCAATGACGAGATGGCGCTCGGCGCGATCGCCGCATTGAAAGAGGCCGGAAAACTGTCGAGCATCAAGGTCGGCGGCTTTGACGGTTCGCCGGACGCCGTCGCCGCGATCAAGGCGGGCGACCTGCAATACACCGTGCTCCAGCCGGTGGCCGTCTACTCGGCGAAGGCCGTGCAGCAGGCCGACTCTTTCATCAAGACCGGAAAGACCGGAGCCGCGACCGAGAAGCAGTTGTTCGACTGCCTGCTCATCACCAAGGACAATGTCGACAAGTACACGGCGCCCTTCACGCTCTCCGAGTAAGAACGCGGGAGGAGTGTCCTTCGGGGACACTCCTCCCGGACGGCGGTCGTGATAGTCTCGTATGCCTTGGTGGCTCTATGGAGTGGACCGATGTGGCCTACCGTGCCGTCGTTGAAACATCACATGTGCTGACCCATATAAGCGTTGCGTCGGATGTCTCCTCCCATTGCATCCGACGCGTTCCCCTCTGGAGGTTTTAAACCTTCATGCTTGGCCGGACTTAACAGTCCGGCCTTTTTCTATTGAGGATCCGCGTGGCCGGCAGGTGTCGATTTCACCGCTGCTGGGTGACGCGGAAGAGAAAATCATAGAATCTAGAATCTTCCGCCCAGGCGATGTTGATGCGTATTCCGGCCGCTGCCGTCTGCTTTGCCGGTGCAAAGACGCTGCCTGGGGCGATGAAGATGCCTTCGCGCGCGCCCTGGCGGGCGAGTTCGATATCGTCGATATGCGACGGCAGTTCGAGATAGACATAGTAGCCCCCGGTCGGCTCGGCGAACAGCTTCAGTCCGCTTTTCAGCAGGCGGGGAACCACCATCTCAGTGGCCTGGCGCACACGCTGTCCAAGCCGCTTCAGATGCCTGCGGTAATGGCCTTCGTTGATCAGTCCGAGGATCAGCCGCTCGATATGCCCGGAACTGTTGACCGTGGTCAGCATCTTCAATTCAGCCAGCGAGGCGATGAGGTCGGGACGCGCGGCGATATAACCGCAGCGCAGGCTGGCCGATAGCGTCTTGGCAAAGGTGCGTACGCAGATGACGTTCTGCAACTGATCGAGTGGCGCCAGGCCGACGCCACGCACCGTCGGCAGATCGACGAACGGGTCGTCCTCGACCACCAGCATGTCGCAGCGCGCGGCGATCGTCAGGATCGAATGGGCGGTCGGCAGGTTGGTGGAACTGCCGGTTGGATTGTGCGCCAGCGATTGCGTGAAGAACAGTTTTGGACGCTCACGCTCGGCTTTGCCGGCGAGGTCCTCAAGGTCAGGGCCGGTCGGCGTCCGCTTCACGCCGACCATGCGGATCTGCGCCAGCTTCAGCTTGGCGAACAGCGGGTAGTAGCCGGGATCGTCGACCAGCACCGTGTCGCCGGCGACGAGAAAGCGGCGGATGATCAGGTCGAGCGCGTGGTTGGCGCCGAAGGTCAGCAGGATCTGTTCCGGGGACGCCTGCACCTCGCGTTCCATCAGGTCGAAAGCCAGCCGCTCGCGCAGCGCCGGCAGGCCCATTGCAGAACCATAGCCATCGCTGCTGGAGCGCTGGTGCCGGCCGAGCAGCCCGAGATGGCGGCGCACTTCCGATTCCTCCATCCATGAGGCGGGCGGGCGCCCGTCGCCGACACGGATCGAAAAGCTCTCCTCCAGTTGCGCGTTGAGCAGCGAGGCGATGTCGACCGCCTCCGCAACATGGCGCGGACGTTCGCTCGGCGTCTGCCGACGGCGTTCGGCGACCGTGAAACCGGCGCCGGGCCGGGAAATAGCGATGCCCGCGGAGACAAGCCGGTCATAGGCGTCGACGATGGTGTTCTTGGAAACGTCGAATTGCCCGGCGGCCTTGCGTATCGACGGAAGCTTGGCGCCGACGGTGAGGGAACCGGCCTCGATGCGCCTCCTGATCTCTGCCGCCACGGCCTCGGCGCGCGTCATTTCAGAACATCCTCCGATGGGGGCTGCGTGCCCGGAAATGAACTGGTACAGTTTGTTGCTGTTTCCTAAAACTGTACCTTGATAGATGGTATCAGTTAAATGATAGCTGCCTCTACGACAAGCATTTAGGGAGGCGAATCGTGATGGGGGCTGTCCAGGACAGTGGTGTCGAGCCGCGGCTGAATTCCCGCATCGAGAAATTCCGCGACCTGTCGCCGGCCGATCGCCTGACGGCAGTCGGCGATGCCGCGCGTCTTGCGCAGGCGGATCGCGATGCCTTGCGTGGCGGCGTCCTGCCCCTCGATCTCGCCAATGGCATGATCGAGAATGTGGTCGGCACCTTCGAGATACCGCTCGGCGTCGCCACCAATTTCACCATCAACGGTCGCGACTACCTCATCCCGATGGCGGTGGAAGAGCCGTCGGTGGTCGCCGCTGCTTCCTATATGGCGCGCATTGCGCGTGGCTGTGGCGGCTTCGAGACATCGAGCACCGCACCGATCATGCGGGCGCAGGTGCAGATCCTCCGCCTGTCCGATCCGCATGGCGCGCGCGCCAGGCTTTTGTCCGCCCGCGACCAGATCATCGCCGCCGCCAATGAAAAGGACCAGGTGCTGATCGGGCTCGGCGGCGGCTGCCGCGAGATCGAGGTGCAGGTGTTCGAAGACACCGCCGTCGGGCCGATGGTGGTGCTGCACCTTCTCGTCGACGTGCGCGACGCGATGGGCGCCAACACGGTCAACACCATGGCCGAGGCTGTCGCGCCGATGATCGAGCGCATTTCGGGCGGTACCGTCCGGCTGCGCATCCTCTCCAACCTGGCCGACCTCAGGCTGGCGCGGGCGCGGGTGCGGCTGACGCCAAAGGCGTTGGCGACGAAGGAGTTCACCGGCGAACGCATGGCCGCCGGCATCGTCGAGGCCTGCTCGCTGGCGATCGTCGATCCCTACCGGGCGGCCACGCACAACAAGGGCATCATGAACGGCATCGATCCGGTCGTGGTCGCGACCGGCAATGACTGGCGGGCGATCGAGGCCGGCGCCCATGCCTGGGCGACGCGCAGCGGCCGCTATACGTCGTTGAGCCGCTGGGAGATCGACGCCGCTGGCAATCTCATGGGCACGCTGGAAATGCCGATGGCGCTGGGCATGGTCGGCGGCGCCACCAAGACGCATCCGGCGGCACGCGCGGCGCTGAAACTGCTCGGCGTGACGACAGCGCAGGAGCTTGCCGAGGTCACCGTTGCGGTCGGGCTGGCGCAGAACATGGCAGCGCTCAGGGCACTGGCCACCGAGGGCATCCAGCGCGGACACATGGCGCTGCATGCCCGCAATATCGCCATCGTGGCGGGCGCGAGCGGCGCGGATATCGATACGGTGGCTAGGGAACTCGCGGCCGACCACGATGTGCGCGTCGATCGCGCCAGGGAAATCCTCCTCAGACTTGGCAAAGAGAAGGCCTGAGCGGTGAGCGAGGCGGCTGCACACGGAAATCAGGCACGGCTTTCCAGCCTGCTCAAGAGCCAGGAAGGCATCGTGCTGGTGCTGGCGGTGCTGGCCTTCGTGCTGTTCTCGTTGCTGCTGCCGTCCTTCTTTAGCCCGGGCAATATTCTCGCCCTGATCAGGAGCGTCTCGATCCTCGGCATCCTGGCGCTCGGCATGGCCCTGGTCGTCATCGCCAGGGGCATCGACGTTTCGATGATCGCGACGATGGTGGTGTCTGTGTCTTGGGCCTTCGTCATCGCCCGCTCGGGTTACTCGCTGGAATTCGCTCTGCTGGTCGGCGCGCTGTTTGCGGTGGTCGCCGGCGTGTTGATCGGGGTGCTGATCGCCTTCGGCGAGGTCGCGCCGATCTTCGCGACGCTGGCCGCGGGCTCGGTCATCTACGGCCTTGGCCGCACCTTCTTCTTCACCCTGGAGATGCAGAATGTGCCGCCGGACGCAGGATGGTTCTCGCTCATCGGCCAGGGCCGCATCCTCGGCGTTCCGGTAACGGTGGTGGTGTTTGGCGTGCTTTGCCTGGCGCTGCACCTTGTGCTCAGCCGTACGCGGTTCGGCTGGCAGACCTATGCGATGGGCAACAATCCGGGCGCGGCCAGAATCACCGGCATTTCCAACCGGCCGATGATCGTTGCGCAATATGCGATCAGTGCGCTGATCGCCTACGGCGCCGGGCTCGTGCTTGCCTCGTCGGCGTCGGCGATCAATGCCCGGCTTTTCAATTCGACGATGATCTACGACATCCTTCTGGTCGTCGTCCTGGGCGGCATCGGCCTGAACGGCGGTCACGGCAAGGTCCGCAACGTCATTCTGGGCACGATCTTCGTCGGCATCCTGCTCAACGGCATGACGATCATGAACATCCCTTACACGATCCAGAACCTCGTCAAGGGCGTGGTCCTGCTTCTGGCCATCGTCATCGATTCGCTCGTCAATCCGCGCGACGAGCAGACATCCCAACAGGGGGATCTCTGACACTTAATTTCAACGCCAAAATGCAATGGGAGGAAACCATGCGACTTCTGAAAACGACAAAATGGCTGGCCGCGGCCTGCATCGCGCTTGCCGGCATCGTCACCGCCAGCGCCCAGGACAAGGGCCTGGAAAATCCGCGCTCGACGACGTTCCGCAAGACGCTGGAAGGCAAGAAGGTCGTCTTCCTGCCGCTGTCGATGGGCTTCGACCTGACCGAAGGCTGGGCGGCGGTGATGCGCCAGCAGGCCAAGCGCCTCAAATATGATTTCGAGATCCGCGACCCCGCCTGGAGCACCGATGCGGGAACCCGCGCGCTGCAATCGCTGATCAGCGAAAAGCCGGACCTGATCGTCGCGCACAATCCCGACATCCAGTCCTACGCCCGCCTGCTCGCGCAGGCGCAGGCCGCCGGCATCAAGGTGGTGCAGATCAACCTGGAATCGAACACCCAGACCGATTCCTATGTCGGCGCCGACTGGACCGAGATCGGCGAACAGGCGGCGCAGGCCGTGGTCGACAAATGCAGCCCCGGCAAGGGCGCCTCGACCAAGGTTGCCATCGATACCGGTGTGCCAACGGCAGCGTCCGACGTGTTCCAACTCGACGGCATCTATCGTGTGCTAAACCAGCATCCCGATATCCAGGTGGTTTCGCAGCAAGCCACCGAATACAATCCGGAAAAGGCGCGCTCGATCATGGAAACGGTGCTGCAGCAGCACCCGGACCTGTGCGGCGCCATCGGCATCTGGGACAATCAGGATACCGGCACGGCGTCGGCGATCCAGCAGGCCGGCAAGGGCGACCAGGTCTTCCTCGTCACCAGCGGCGGTGGCAACAAGGTCGGCTGCGAGAATGTCGAGAAGGGCCTGTTCAACCTCTACATCAGCTACAACGTGCCGCTGCAAGGCGAAATCCTGAATGCGGAGATCGCAAGGCTGCTGCTTTCGGATGGCACGGCCGGCGAGAACAAGACGCTCTACTTCAACCCGCTGACACAGATCACCAAGGCCAACGTGAACCAGCGCAATTGCTGGACGCTGGACGATCTGAAGTAGGGAATTCCTGACTTATGGCCACCAGCGATGCGCTTTCACGGCTGCGGTACCGGCTTTTGCCCGACCGCCTGTTCGGCGAGTTGCTGACCAAGAGCTGGATCGACAATGTCATTCCGGCATTGGCGCTGGTGGTCACGATCCTCGTCATGACCTGGATCGTTCCCGGCTATCTCACGGTCGCCAATCTCACCGATCTTGCCCGCCAGGTGTCGGAATTCGGCCTGATCGCATTGGCGCTGACCATCGTCATCCTGTCGGGCGGCATCGACCTCTCGGTCGGTTCGGTGTTTGCGCTATGCGTGCTGGCCGCCCTGGTGTCGATGAATGTGCTCGGCCTGCCGGTCGGCGTGGCGCTGGCCGCGACGCTTGCCACTGGCCTCGCCTGCGGGCTGCTCAACGGGGTGCTGATCGGCTATCTCAGGCTGCGCGCCTTCATCACCACGCTGGTGACGCTGGTCATCTACCGGGCGCTCTACGACATCATCTTTCCCCGGCTTGCCAGCGCGATCGTCGGCTCGATGCCGGTCTCCCCGACATGGGACCTGATCGGCTTCGGCACCGTCTACGGCCTGCCCGTCTCTTTCGCCATTTTCGCCGTCATCGCCATCGGCGTGCATGTCGTCCTGTCGCGGCTGAGGCCGGGATGGCGGTTGCGCGCAGTCGGCGGCGCGCGCCGCTCCGCCTACAATGCCGGTATCAACGTAAAGCTGACCGTCTGCCTCGCCTATGTGGCGTCGGGCCTGCTGACGGCGATCGCCGCCTTTCTCTTTTCCGCCAGGCTCGGCAGCACCGGCGCCGACACCGGCATCGGGCTGGAGATTTCCGTGCTTACAGCCGTGGTGCTTGGCGGCGTTTCGCTGGGTGGCGGCCGGGGTTCGGTCGGCAATGCGGTGATCGGCTCCATCCTGGTGCTGATCCTGACCAGCGGCCTCATCCGCCTGTCGATGCCTGGTTCGGTCAACCAGCTGATCCTCGGCCTGGTGCTGATCGCCGCCGTGCTGTTCGATGCGAAATGGGTGAAGAACCGCGGCAAGTTGTTGAGCAAGGTCTATGTCTCGCCGACCTATCTGAAGCTGCCGAATTTGATGCCGCCAACTGGAACCGACGTGCTTGCCGTCAATGACAGGCTTGGCGCGGCGGAACTCATCGGGCTCGGCGCGGTCGAAGGTCCTGAAGACGTCGTGCTCGACCGTGACGACAATCTCTATACAGGCACGCGTCACGGCACGATCGTGCGGTTTCTTGCTCCCGATTATGCGCGGAACGAGGTCTTCGCCCGTATCGGCGGTCATCCGCTGGGTCTCGCCTTCGCGCCGAATGGCGATCTGCTCACCTGCGTCGGCGGCATGGGCGTCTATCGCGTCTCGCCGGACAGAAAGGTGACGAAGGTTACCGACGAAACCAACCGCAGCCTGCTGTCGGTGATCGACGATTCACGCCTGCGGCTTCCCGACGATCTCGACATCGCGCCGGATGGGCGCATCTTCTTCAGCGAGGCGACGATCCGCTACGAGATGTCGGAATGGGCGGTCGATGCGCTGGAGGGCAGGGGCAACGGCCGGCTGATCTGCCACGACCCGAGGACCGGCGCCACCCGCACCATCCTGCGTGGCCTGATCTTCCCCAATGGCGTTACCATCTGCCGCGACGGCCAGTCGCTGCTCTTTGCCGAGACATGGGCATGCCGCATCAGCCGCTACTGGTTCGACGGACCGGACAAGGGCAAGCATGAAGTCTTCCTCGACAATCTGCCAGGCTACCCCGACAATCTCAACCGCGGCTCGGACGGCACCTACTGGATCGCGCTGCTCGGCATGCGCACCAAAACCTTCGATCTCGCCATGCGCAAGCCGGGTTTTCGCCGGCGCATGGCCAAGCGGATCGCCGCCGATGAGTGGCTGTTTCCCAACATCAATCGCGGCTGCGTGCTGCGCGTTTCGGCAACCGGCGAGATCATCGATGCACTGTGGGACGAGGCCGGCGAGAACCATCCGTCGATCACTTCGACCTGCGAGCACAAGGGCTGGCTCTATCTCGGCGGCGTCTCCAACAACCGCATCGGTCGCGTCCGCATCGAAGGCGCCGATCCGCAATGGACGGCGCATGACGACTATTGGGGGAAGCGCTGATGGCGGGCCTGGGCGCATTCGTCCGCCGGCTGTTTTCGACGGATGATGCCGGCATCAGCGTGCCGGCCATGGACGGTGTCTTCAAGCCGGACAATCGGCTGGAAGAGGCGGAGCGGCTGGTGTCGCTTCCGGCGATCGACAATCTAGTCTCGTCGCCAGCCGGACTGTTCTGCGGCAGCGGCAACACGCTTTTCCGACTCGACCTTGGGGGAGCGATTGCCTTGCCTGTCGCGATAGCGGAGTTCGCGGCGCCGATCAGCTTTGTCGCGTCGGCGCTCGATGGCCGCCTTGCGGTGGGGATCGAGGGTGAGGGGCTGCAGACCGGGCAGCAAGGCGCCTGGAAGCGCGTCGACCTCCCAGGCGACGTCGCATCCTGCCTCACCGCCGGCGTCTTTGCAGCGGATGGCTCGCTTTACGTGTGTGTCGGCTCGCGCAGGCACCCGGCGCGCGATTGGAAGCGCGACCTGATGGAAGGCGGCAGCAGCGGCATGGTCCTCGCCATCGATTCGGCCGAGGGCTCCCATCGCGAACTTGCAGCCGGATTGGCATTTCCCAACGGCGCGGTCATGCTCGGCAATGGCCATCTGGCGGTCAGCGAAAGCTGGCGCCACCGCATCGTCGCCATCGATCCGAAATCTCCGCTTCCGGTAGCGATGCTGGAGGACCTGCCGGCCTATCCGTCACGCCTGTCGCCCGCTTCCAGGGGCGGTTTCTGGATGGCGCTGTTTGCGCCGCGCCGCCAGCTTTTCGAACTGGTGCTGCGCGAGGACGACTATCGCCGCGAGATGATGGCGACGATCGATCCCGGCGAATGGATCGGACCGGAGCTCGCCGGGTCGGCGCGGCCGGACCAGCCGCTGAGCCAGGGCTCGGTCCGGCAGATGGGCGTGCTGAAACCGTGGGCGCCGTCGCGCTCCTACGGCCTCGTCGCGCGCTGCGACGGCAGCGGCCTGCCCAGGGAAAGCTGGCACAGCCGCGCCGACGGCAGCATGCATGGCATCACTTCCGTCTGCGAGCACGGCGGCAGCGTCTACGCCGCCTCGCGCGGCTCCGGCACGCTGCTGCGCCTGCCCGACGCGACATCCGGCGAGGCCCGGCATGACTGACCCCCACGCGACCGACATCGTCCAGTTTCGCAAGGCCACCAAGGCCTTCGCCGGCAACGCAGCGGTGCGCGACGTCGATTTCACGCTACGGCAAGGCGAGGTCCATGCGCTGCTCGGCGAGAACGGCGCAGGGAAGTCGACGCTGACCAAGGTGCTGGCGGGCCTCTATCCGCTGACCTCCGGCGAGATGCTGATCGACGGCAAGCCGGTCAATTTTTCGTCGCCGGGCGACGCCATGAAACACGGCATCGCCATGGTGTTCCAGGAGACCAATCTCATCCCGTCGATGAACGTCGCCCAGAACATCTTCCTGGGCGAAGAAAGCTTTTTCAACCGGTTGCGCGGCGTCAACATCAAGGCGCAGCAGCACTTGCAGCGACTGAACTTCCATGTCGAGCCGACCGCGCTGGTGTCGACGCTCGGCGCCGCCAAGAAGCAGATGGTCGAGATCGCCCGCGCCGTCCACCACAATGCCCGCATCTTCATCTTCGACGAGCCGACGGCGACGCTGACGCCGGAGGAAAAGCAGCACTTCTTCGCCCTGGTCGAACGGCTGAAGGGCGAGGGCGCCTCCATCGTCTTCATTTCGCATGCGCTGGAAGAGGCGTTGTCGATCGCCGACCGCATCAGCGTGCTGCGCGACGGCGCGCTGATCGTCACCGACGAAGCCCGCAATCTCACCCGCGAGAAGATCGTCCAGGCGATGGTCGGCCGACAACTGACGGATGCGCTCTATGGCGACGCCGCCAAACGCGTCGCGCGCGCACCGGGCGAAAAGGTGCTGGCGCTCGAAAACGTCTCGATGGGCAAAGCGGTGCGCAGCGCCACGCTGTCGGTGTTTGCCGGCCAGGTGACAGGTCTGTTCGGCCTGGTCGGCGCCGGCCGCACCGAGATGATGAAGATCGCGGCGGGCGTTTTGAAACGCGACTTCTTCCATGGCGGCCGCATCACGCTGCGCGGCGAGGTGGTGCGCTTCCGCGTGCCGCGGCAGGCGGTGCGGCGCGGCGTCGCCTACATCACCGAGGACCGCAAGCTCGACGGGCTGTTCGACACGATGGGCATCGCCCAGAACGTATTCCTCGGCAAACTGGCCAAGGGCTCCAACCCGGTCTCGGTGATCGGCCTCAATGAGGCGCGCCGGCAATCGGCCGCATGGATCGAGACCATGAACGTCCGCTCTATCGGCGCCAATGCGCGCGTGGTCGAGCTTTCCGGCGGCAACCAGCAGAAAGTGGTCATCGCCAAATCGCTGATCCAGGCGCCGTCGCTGATCATCTTCGACGAGCCGACGCGCGGCGTCGACGTCGGCGCCATCGCCGAGATCCACCAGATCATCGAGCGGCTTGCCGATGCGGGCGCGGCCGTCGTCGTCATCTCGTCCTATCTGCCCGAAATCCTCAACCTCTCGGACCGCATCCTGGTGGCGCGCCAGGGCCGCATCGTCGAGGAGATGACCATCGACGAGGCCTCCGAAGAAAAGATCATGTATGCGGCCGTCCATTGAAACGCCCGGTGGGGACCGGCAGGTCACGATCGTCGAGGTCGGTCCGCGCGATGGGCTGCAGAACGAAAAGCGGCTGGTCTCGACCGGTGAAAAGCTGCGCCTGATCGGCATGCTGGCCGATTGCGGCTTTGCCCGCATCGAAGCGACGGCGTTCGTCTCGCCGAAATGGGTGCCGCAGATGGCCGACCACGAGGCGGTCATGCGGGGTGCTGCGCGGCGTCCGGGTCTTGTGCTGTCCGCCTTGGTGCCCAACGAGCAAGGTGCCCGCGCCGCGATTGCGGCCGGCGCGCAAGAACTCGCTGTGTTCACCAGCGCTTCGGAGACGTTTTCGAAACGAAACACCAATTGCACGATCGAGGAAGGGCTCGCCCGTTTCGTGCCGGTGATGGCGCTGGCCGCGGAACACGCCTTGCCGGTGCGGGGCTATGTTTCCTGCGCAGTCGACTGTCCCTATGAAGGCCCGATCGAACCCGGCGCGGCCGCAAAGGTTGCCGCCCGGCTGCGCGATCTCGGCTGCGCCGAAATCGCCGTCGCCGACACGATCGGCAGGGCGACGCCGGAGCGTGTGCATGCCATGGTACTGGCGGCCCTCGATGAGGTCGAGGCTGCGCGGCTGGCCGGCCACTTCCACGACACCAGCGGCCTGGCGCTCGCCAATGTCGACGCCGCGTGGAAACTCGGGCTCAGGGTCTTCGATGCCGCTGCCGGTGGCCTGGGTGGCTGCCCCTATGCGCCCGGCGCGGCCGGCAATCTTCGCAGCGGCGCGCTGGTGGAGCACTTTGCGTCGAGAGGGATTGCGACCGGGGTCAATCGCGCGCTGCTGGCCGAGATGGAAAATATGCTCGCCGAAGGCGCTTTTTTCAGCGAGCCGTGAGCGTTCAAAGAACTGACGTCTTGGTCAAGCCTATCTAACGTCTAAGCGCCGACGAGCGGCAACCGATCGCGCGCCCTGGGGAGAGTACCGTCTTCGATAAACGAGGACACTCAGCCAGCGGCGCATGAGACATGGACGCATGCCAATTTGGCCAGCGTGATCGCCTTCACGGAAGCAATCTTCCAAATCGCTAAAATGGATGACGCTGCACAACTCCCAATGGGCTGGCAGCAGGAGGACAGATCAGATGACCACGCACCGCATAGCTTGGGGATTGCTGGCAGCGCGCCGCATTGCGGCGGCGCGCGGGCTCGGTTCGTTCGACGGCGAAGCCTTCGCCCGCTCGCTCGCGCCCCGCATTCTTGAGATCGCGCATGCAATCATCCAGATTGAACCGCGCCGTGGACCGCGCGAGATCGCGCTGCATCAGTTGCGTGAGGTGATAGGCCGCCACGCTGCCGATATCCCCGATCTGGTGGTTTCGGAAAACATATCCCAGGCGGCCGTATGGCTGCTCCGCTGGGCGCAGGAAGGTCCAAGCCTGGCCGCCGATAATCCCAAGCCGGAGCGCACCTTGCTGCGCAACATGCGGATGACCGTCTTTCTTGCCGATGGCTGCGCGAAAGAGTGGGACAGGGTTGTTGAGATAGACCGCCATCCCACTCGGCATGACGGCCGCAGATGACTTGAGCGGGGAGGGCCCCAAGCCCCCGCCTCAAAAAAGATTTTCACCCATCCCCGATGCTGTGCGGTCCCTCGCCGATCGAGATTAACCTTTCCCGATTCACTCTCTGGCTGGAAAGGATGCCTGGCGGGAGCTTTTCTCAAGAGTAACCCGCAACGGCTGGCATCTTGCTATGGTGCGGCGATGAGAATCTTCGAGTTACTTTGGCCGACTGGACAGCTGGATCTATTCGAATAATTGTCATCTCCACAATGATTCGCCGCTGCTATCCATTTCACGTCCAATGACCCGCCTGTTCAGACCGGCAAAATCGGGCGAAATGTGTGCCAGATCGACCGTTGCAAAGGCTATTTGTCCCTTCGCTGCCGTTTTCCTGCTCCAGCCTGTGAGTTCAGGAGCACAAGAGCACGCGCCGCAGCCATTCCAGATTCATTCTTCGGATGTGAACCCGAAATCCTCGGCCAGTGATGCCAACGCGCCTTTCGCAATTACCGCCGATGACGTGGCCCCTGAATCAACCTCGAGCGGTAATGTCACGACTTATCAGGGAACCGAATCGGCCGGCGACGCGGCGATCACCAACAACGAGAACGACAGGGTGGAATTCCTCGACCAGAGCACTGCGGCTCAGGCGACCATCGTAAACAATTCAGGCGGCAGCGCGCATTTTTCCGACCAGTCGACGGCGGGGAGTGCGTTCATGACCAACAATGCCGACAGCCTGATCGAATTCACCGACCAATCCACGGCAGCGGGATCGAACATCACGAACAATGAAGGCGGCAAGATTTCCTTCGACGATGATGCCGGTGGCGGCAACGCCGCGATCGCCAACAATGGCGCGATCGCCTTCCAGGGCAACGCCAGTGCCGAACAGGCAAACATCGTCAGCAATGCCGGTGCGACCGTTTCGTTTTCGGGAAATGCCACTGCCGGCACCGCCCAGATCACCAACAATGGCGGCTTGAACTTTGAAGGGAGTTCGAGCGCGGGCCAGAGCCTGATCACCAACAATGAGGGTGCCGCGACGGGTTTTTCCGGCAACAGTTCAGCCGCCACCGCGGCAATCACCAACAATGGCGACGTCGCCTTCACGGACGATGCCACCGCCGGTTCGGCGAGCATCATCAACAATCAGTCCGGTGGGGTTGCCTTCTCCGGCAATGCCTCTGCCGGGGCGGCTTTCATGGCCAATAGCGGACAGCTCGATTTTGCCGGCTCCAGTTCGGCCGGCACCGCGGAGGTCGTCAACAATGCAAGCGGTGTCGTGACGCTTTCGGGCTCGGCCACGCTTGCCAATGCCTCCGTCAACAATGGCGGGTTGGTGGATTTCTCCGGCAATGCATCAGCGGGCGCTGCCACCATCGTGACGGGGCCAGCCGGCCGGACAGTTTTTCGCGAGCTGAGCTCGGGCGGCACCGCCGCGCTGGAGACGAACCTGGGCGGAACGGTCGATTTTTCCGGGGTCTCCGATGGGCAGATCGAAGTCGGCTCGATTCAGGGACCCGGGACATATTATCTCGGTGGCGTCGCCCTCGTCGTCGGAGGAAACAATTTGTCGACGACCGTCGATGGCGCCATCGTCGACGGCGGATTGTCGGGCGGCACCGGCGGTTCGCTGGTCAAGACGGGCGGCGGTACGCTCACGCTTTCGGGGCCTAATACCTATACCGGGGCAACGGATGTCAGCGGCGGCGTCCTGCAGGCAGGTGCGGCGGGTGCTCTTTCGGCAAGGTCGGATTTCATCGTCGGCGCCGGAGCGCTGCTTGACCTCGCCGGTTTCGACCAGACGATCGGCTCGCTCTCGGGCACAGGATCGGTCGATCTCGCCACCGCCCGGCTGACGACAGGCGGGAACGATGCCGACACTGTCTTCGGGGGTACGGCCAGTGGGACCGGCGGCCTAACCAAGACCGGCGCCGGCACCATGGAACTCGCCGGCGTCAACGCCTATTCCGGGATGACAGAGGTAGAGCAAGGCGAGCTGCGCGTTTCAGGCTCTATCGCCGCTTCGTCCGTCCGAGTCGATGCCGGCGCCATCCTGAGCGGCAACGGCACGGTGGGCGCGACGACGGTGGCGGGAACGCTGGCGCGGGAAAACGACGGTGGCACGCTGTCGGTCGCTGGCGATCTCGTTCTCGGCCACGGTTCCACTTACAGCCTGTCGCTGGATCCGAATGCCGGGGCAAGTCTGTTGACTGTGAACGGCACTGCGACGGTTGAGGGAAGCTCCCTCGTCGTTTCCGTGATCGGTGACTTCACCATCGAGGGGACCAGCTTCAGGATCCTCTCGGCATCGCAGGTGATCGGCAATTTTTCCGACGTTCAAAGCGATATGCCGTTCATCGACCTTGCGCTGCACTATGGAGGCGGGACCGTCGACCTCGACGTGTCACGCAACAATACAGATTTCACATCGGTCGCCGAAACCGCCAACCAGCGAGCCGTGGCGGGGGCGCTCGCC
>NZ_NWQG01000018.1:0-25221 GCF_002529485.1 Mesorhizobium sanjuanii | reverse complement strand
AGCGAGCCGTGGCGGGTGCGCTCGCCGACTTGCCGGACGGTGCGATCGTCGATGCCGTCGTTGCTTCGGCGAGTCCATCCGCGGCACGTTCGGCGTTCGATGCGCTTTCGGGCGAGATCTACCCGAGCCTCGCCAATAGCCTGTTGGAAAGCGATGCCGCGCTGCGCGATATCATGCTCGCCCAGGCCAGAAATTCCGCTGCCGAAGATGGTTCCCAGACACGGTCACGGCTATGGTTCGATCCCTACCTGACCGAAATAGCGGGGGGCTCCGACGGCAATGCCGCCAGCAGCCATATAAGTCGCTCCGGTTTTCTCACGGGTGGCGATCTTCAATTGAGTGAAAACTGGCTGCTTGGCCTTGCGGCGGGCTATGGCGAGAGCGATTTCGACGTCAACGCACGCGCGTCGGACGCCAATGTCGACACGCTCAGCATCGGGGCCTATTCGGCATTGGCAGGGTCGGGATTGCGGGGCAGGTTCGGCGGGCTGTACTCTTGGCATGAAATCAATTCCGAACGAAGCATCGCCTTTGGAGCCTTCAGGGACAAAGTCAAAGGCAACTACAATGCGCGCTCCGGACAGGTGTTCGGCGAAATCGACTATCCATTCAAACTTGCTCGGGCCGAAATTGCGCCGTTCGTCAACCTGACCTATGCGCGTTGGGATGCGGATGGCTGGTCCGAAAGCGGCGGTGACGCCGCGCTGGACATCCAGGCCTCGCATCTGGACGGCTTGATCACCACGACCGGATTGCGCATGGGCGCCGAGTTGCCCTGGAGCAGTGATCTGCTGGTCCGGCTCGGGGCAATGGCCGGCTGGCGCTTCACATCGCTTAGCGGCAGCGGAGAGTGGCACCAACTCGCCGGCGCGAGCCCATTCTTTATTGGCGGCGTCCCCGTTGAACGAAACGCTGCTGTGCTCGGCGCCGATCTGCGCCTTGCGTTTCGATCGATGTCGCTGGGCCTTGCCTATGATGGATTGCTGGAGCGCGGCTCCCAGTACCAATCATATAAAGGCTTCCTCACGGTGAAGTTCTGACAAGGGCGAGTTGCAAATTTGACTCGGTTACAGGCTTCTCTTGGGGGCAAGGTTCTTTTGCCGGGATTATTCCTTCGTCAAGCAGCGCGAATCTCATAGCGTCGCATGCATGGACTTCGCCGAGGGTCGCCACGTCTGCCCGGTTTTGAGGGAGCGTCTCGATTCAATTCGAGGCTCTGGCCTGTGGAGAATTGGTGCGGCGTTCGCTCTTAAGATTGCAGGCCTGGCCCTGGTACTGATGCTTGCCGCTTGCGCCCAGCCTCCGCCGCTTGTGAATTCGTCCGGAACGAACCTCGTTTCGACCGAAACGGCTTTTGCGTTTCCCGCGCCAGGCGGCCCTGCAATCACCGCCGTCATCGAGCGGCGATTCACCAATGCCACTCAGCAGGACATTCTGCTCTCGACGTCGGCGCGTACGCCCGGCCAGAACATGTTGAGGGTTCAGTTGTTTGGGCCGGTCGATACTTCGGCTGCCGGGGAAACCCGGCTTCGCGACGGATTCCTTCCGATCGGCGATGTCGGCTCGGAGATGCGGCGGCTGCTGCCGGGCATCCGGATGTTGCGTTCGCCCTATTATGTCCAGAACAAATATGGGCCGTTTGGCTATGCCGCGGGGCGCTCGGCATCGGGTGACACCTGTCTTTACGGCTGGCAGCGCATAAGCTCAACCGGCATGACCCAAACCTGGGTGGGGAACAGAGGCTCGATCCAGGTTCGTCTTCGTTTGTGCGACCAGAGTGCATCCGAGCAAAGACTTCTCGACGTCATGTATGGCTATACGATCACCTCGTCCTTCAAGACGCGCAACTGGAATCCGTATGGCGAGCCCGCCGCGCCAGATGCATCCCTTGGCAAAGCAGGGCAGCCGATCTACCCCGTTGGTATTTCGCGTTTCGAGACTGTAACCGGGTCGCCGCCCGCCGCGCAGCCGAGACAGTCAAATGACGGCGTGTATCGCACCCAGAGGCAGGCGTCGGTAGAGCCACCTCCAGCTCCCTCGCAGCCAGCGTCCGTGGGGCCTGTCGTGCCACCGCCGCCGGGAGCGGAGAGTGCCAACTCCCGAATGCCGGCTTCGTCCGTAGCGCCTCCGGTCTCCGCGGCGGATACCGTCGGGAAGGGCACTGTGCCGATCGTGCCGCCGCCGCCTTGCGTGGCTGACGCGGCGGGCGGGTGCAAATAAGCCAGTTTACCATTCGCTAACCATACCGAGAACGGGCATGGGCCATGAAGCCGAAATCAACCATTACGTGTTCGGATGCATGGTCGCTGCGAGTGGTGGCGCACCCCACAAAAGCTGGGAACGCAGGGGGCGCAGCCGGGGACCGGGACGCGATTGGACCGACAGGTGCAAGCGTCCGAATGTAGAGGCATGAATGCAGAAGTTCCTCAGCGTCGTTCAATGGGCCTTGGCATCGGTGTGCGTGCTCACACTTGTGACGCTGCCCATCAGTCTGGAAACCCAACTGGTTGCCGGCATGTGCGTGCTCGTCGCCATGATGGTGCTGAAGCTCGTGCGACCGGATGGCATCTGGCGGCTGGTTGCCCTTGCTTTCGGCACAGCCATCGTCATGCGCTATGTGTACTGGCGTACGACAAGCACGCTGCCGCCGGTCAACCAGCTGGAGAACTTCATTCCCGGTTTGATGGTCTATCTCGCGGAAATGTACAGCGTGCTGATGCTGGCGCTCAGCCTTTTCGTCGTGGCGCTGCCGCTTCCCTCGCGACCGTCGCGCGCCAATTCCGGCGATCGTATGCCCTCGGTCGACGTCTTCATTCCCACCTACAACGAAGATCCGGACCTGCTGGCCAACACGATGGCCGCAGCCAAGGGCATGGATTATCCAGCCGACAAATTCAATGTCTGGCTGCTCGATGATGGTGGAACCGTTCAGAAGCGGAACTCGGACAAAATCGGCGACGCCAACAATGCGGAGCGGCGCCATGCTCAATTGCAAAAGTTGAGCGCCGAGATGGGCGTGAACTACCTGACGCGCGATCGCAACGAACATGCAAAGGCCGGCAACCTCAATAACGGACTCTCAAAGTCGACGGGTGAGCTCATCGCCGTGTTCGATGCGGATCATGCGCCGGCACGCGATTTTCTCAAGGAGACAGTCGGCTATTTTGATGAAGATCCGAAGTTATTCCTCGTCCAGACGCCGCATTTCTTCCTCAATCCAGACCCAGTCGAGCGAAACCTTCGCACTTTTGAAAAAATGCCGTCCGAAAATGAGATGTTCTACGGCATCATTCAGCGTGGCCTCGACAAATGGAACGCGGCTTTCTTCTGCGGATCGGCGGCGGTGCTGCGCCGTACGGCTCTTGCGGAAACCGGCGGCTTCAGCGGCGTCAGCATCACCGAAGACTGCGAGACCGCGGTCGAACTGCACGCGCGTGGCTGGCATAGCGTCTATGTCGACAAACCGCTGATTGCCGGATTGCAGCCGGCAACCTTCGCCAGTTTCATCGGCCAAAGAAGCCGCTGGGCGCAGGGCATGATGCAGATACTGCGATTCAGATTCCCGCCGCTCAAGCGCGGCCTCTCAATTCCGCAGCGTCTTTGCTACATGTCGTCAACCCTGTTCTGGCTGTTCCCGTTCCCGCGGACGATCTTCCTGATCGCGCCGCTGTTCTACCTGTTCTTCGACCTGCAGATATTCACCGCGTCCGGCGGCGAGTTCATGGCCTATACGCTCGCCTACATGATCGTGAACCTGATGATGCAGAACTATCTCTACGGCGCTTTCCGCTGGCCATGGGTCTCGGAGCTCTATGAATATGTCCAGACGGTGCATCTGCTCCCCGCCGTGATTTCCGTGATCCTGAATCCGAGGAAACCGACATTCAAGGTCACCGCAAAGGATGAATCGATAGCGAGGAGCCGGCTATCGGAAATCGGAAAGCCGTTTTTCGCCATCTTCGGTGTCCTGCTCGCCGGCGTGGCGATGACGGTCTACAAGGTTTACACCGAGCCATACAAAGCGGATGTCACACTGGTCGTGGGGGGCTGGAATCTGCTCAACCTGATCATCGCCGGCTGCGCGCTGGGCGTGGTCTCCGAACGGGGAGAGCGCGCGGCCACGAGACGCGTCAAGGTCAGCCGTCGCTGTGATTTCCAGGTCGCCGGGAAATGGCTACAGGGGACAATCGAGAATGTGTCGGCAAACGGCGCCCGCGTGCTGGTCTTCGGTGCCGAGCTTGAGGATCTCGTGATCGATGCCAAGACTGGAATTCGGTTCAAATTGTTCTCCGACGGGACTGAAGCCGTCTTGCCGGTGTCGATACGAAACTTCGAGCGGACAACGGACAGCATCGCGATCGGATGCCTCTACCTGCCGACCGAAGCCGTTCATCATCGGCTTGTCGCCGACCTGATCTTCGCGAACTCAAAGCAGTGGGAACAGTTCCAGCTGTCGCGCAGAGGCAATCCGGGGTTGCTGCGGGGGACGTTCTGGTTCCTGAGGCTGGCGATCTACCAGACCTACCGCGGCCTGGTTTACTTCTGGCGTGACCTGCGCGGACAGGACAACATAAAGCCCATCGGACAACTCGCGGAGAAGCGGCAATGAGAGCCGTTTTCGCGTCGGTTGCATTGCTTCTGCTGGCGGTATCGCCGGCAGTCTCCCAAACCAGCCCGTTCGACATGTCCCCCGAAAAGCCGGCTGTTCCCGCGCCTGCTCAACCGACAGGAGTGGCGCCAGCCCAAAATGACAGCGCGCCGATTGCAGCGGCGGCACCGCAGCCGGCCGCCTCGCTGGTACGGCGCTATATCGTGCCATTCACCGAGCTGGTGCTTTCGGGGGAGTATTCGCAGCGCTCCTGGTCCCTCTTTCTCACGCCGGAACAGGCTGCCGCGAAGGCAGAGCTGCATCTCGTCTATCAAAATGCTGTCGTCGTCGCCCCCGAGGCGTCGCGTCTGAAAATATCCATTAATGGCAGCGAGCTGGTCGATGCGCCGATCGCCTCGTCGGAGAATGCCTCCGACATCTCTGTGAACATACCCGCGAACCTGCTGCACGCCGGGATGAACGACATAGCGATATCCGCGCTCCAGAGGCACCGTACGGATTGCACCATTGAATCGACCTACGAACTGTGGACGCAGATCGACACGGCCAAGACCTTTCTTTCATTTGACGGTCCCGACGCGGGGCGTTGGAAGCGCGTCGACGATCTGCGCGCGATCGGCGTGGACGAAAGTGGCGCAACGACCTTCAACCTGATTGTTCCGTCAATGGGACAAACAATCTCGACGTCACCGGCGGTGCGCCTGGGTGAGGCACTGGCGCTGATGGCCAGTATGCCGAACCAGTCCTTCGACGTCAGCGAGACCGGATCGTCAGTCGCCAAACCCGGCATGGCGACCATAGTCCTGGGGCCAGCATCGGAGCTTTCCAATGTGCTGGCGACAGTTCCCCCCGCCGCCGAAACCGGTCCGGTGGCAACATTGATCGACGATCCCAAGCTTGGTCCTTCCATACTGGTGGTGAGCGGCCCCACCTGGCAGGCAGTCGATATGGCGATCGACGACATTGCCAAGCAAGTCGACCGGCCTGCAGGCAGCCTGCGGACGAGCCTGTCGACCCGGACATGGCGGATGCCGGATGTGCCATTGCTGTCGAGTGCCAGCCGATTGAAGTTTTCGGAGCTTGGCATGAATACGTTGGAATTCTCAGGACGAAGGGTACGCACCGATTTCGCGGTCGGGGTTCCCTCCGACTTCTATGCCAACGCCTATGGCGAAGCGACGATCCTGCTGGATGCCGCCTATTCGCAGGACGTGCTGCCCGGGAGCCACATCGACGTCTATGTCAATGACAATATTGCCGCCACGGTGCCGATCACGACCTCCGGTGGCGAAATTCTGCGGCATCTGCCGATCAAGGTCACCATGCGGCACTTCAGACCGGGCGACAACGTCATTGCGCTTGAAGCCGTTCTCATGACCCGGGCCGACGCAATATGCGCGCCCGGCGCGACGGCGCAAGGCGGCCAGCGCTTCGTGATTTTCGACAGCTCCGAGTTCGCCGTGCCCGACTTCGCGCGAGTGGCCAGGACGCCCGATCTTGCAGGTATCAGCGGCACCGGCTTCCCCTACAACCGTTCGGAATACACGTTGCCGCTGATCATGGACCGTACTCAACCGGAGAGCGTTTCCGCCGGGGTCACGCTGCTGGCGCGCATGTCGGTCGCAGCCGGACGCCTCATCGCCGTGGACTCCCTGACCGCGGCCACCGCCGTGGCGGACAGGAACGCTCTGTTCATCAGCGCGATCTCGCAAGTCCCCCCGACAGTATTGGCGCAGGTCGGCGTTTCGAATGATGCCTCCTCGACATGGGGGGAAACCGTCGCATCGATTCGTCCGAACACCGAAGCGACATTCGACCGATGGCGCGAAAGGCTGCGCGACAGTGGTTGGCGCGGCCAGATCGGCTCGCTTCAGGATTGGCTGACAAGGACCTTCAACATATCCATGAATTCATTTCGGATCTTCCCAGGCCCCGCAGCCGAATTCACGCCGCAAGGCAGCGCCAGCCTGGTCGTCGCGCAGGAAGCCAGCCCGGCGGGTTCCGGCACATGGACGCTCGTTACCGCTCCGACGGTCGGTGCTCTGCGGGATGGTGTCCGTTCGCTGACGGAACAGGGTACCTGGCGGCAGATGGAAGGACACATCACAACCGTCGACGCCAGCGACGACAAGGTTGTCACCGTGCCAGTCACGCGTTTCAATTTCGTCGAAACGCAGCCATTTTCAATCTGGAACTATCGCCTGATCGTCGCCAACTGGCTATCCGCCAATGCGCTGTCCTATGCTGTCGTGCTGACCTTGCTGTCGATCTTGCTGGGCTTTGCAACCGCCGGACTGCTTGGCGCGCTGGGACGGCGCAGGTGACACGTTCGGCGCGGGCGTTGCTTGTTGTTCTTGCCGGCGCCCTGCTTGTCGTGATGGCGCAATCCCGGGATGCTCGATCGGCTGGAGCAATTACGGCGAAGGAATGGACCCTTTACAAGGAAAAGTTTCTCGACCCGAGCGGAAGAATCATTGACAACGCCAATGGAAAGATCAGTCACAGCGAAGGTCAGGGGTACGGGCTGCTATTGTCCTATCTTGCCGATAACAGGGGTGATTTCGATCGCATCTGGGCATTCACCCGCACGGAGATGCTGGTGCGGAACGATGGATTGGCTGCCTGGAAATGGGATCCGGCGGCGACCCCGCACGTAGCCGACACCAACAATGCCAGCGATGGCGACGTGCTGATCGCTTACGGTCTGGCGCTCGCAGGGGCTGCCTGGCAGCGCCCTGACCTCAGCGCTTCGGCACGCAATATCGCGGTCGCGCTGGCTGCCGGTGGATTGGAAACGGTGGGCGACCTTGTTCTGCTGAAGCCGGGCAATTCGGGCTTCGCCGCCAGTGACCGCAAGGACGGCCCCGTCGTCAACCCGTCCTACTGGGTGTTCGAAGCGTTTCCGGTATTGGCCGAGTTGGTGCCGGACGGGCCCTGGCGGGAAGTCGACGACAGTGGCAAGGCCTTGCTGGCGGCTTCGATGAAAATCGGGGTATCAAGCCTGCCGCCGGATTGGGTGTCCTTGAAGGCCAAACCTCGTCCTGCCGATGGGTTTCCCCAGGAATTCAGCTACAATGCCGTGCGAATCCCGCTTTACCTTGTCCGTTCAGGCAATCGCGACCGGGCGTTGCTGGAACCATTCATGACCCAAATGCCCGATCAGAAGGGGCGCGTGCGTATCGTCAACATTGCCACAGGCCAAACACGTCAATTGCTTGACGATGCCGGCTATCGCATCATCCCCGCCCTGGTCTCCTGCGTCCTCGACGGGACACCGCTGCCCGATGACATGCGGTCGTTCACGCCGACCGACTACTACCCTTCGACCTTGCAGTTGCTGGCGCTGTCCTATGCAAGGCGCCACAAGCCGGATTGTCTATGAAACCGGTGGTGTTCATAGCCGCCGGCGTGGCGCTGCTTGGCGCGGTCGTTCTCCGAGACGCCGGCTATTTCGGTGGTGGGGCTTCGATTCCCGATACCGATCGTCCCGCTACCGGCAATGCTCAATCCGAGGCGGGATATTCGTCTGTTGCGCAGCAAGCGCCCGCAACGACGGCTCCTGCCAAGCCCAACAGTGCGCGTGCTGCGTCGCCGAAGGTCGACGAGACCGCGCTCCGCTATTTTGCCTCCAAGGGCGATACCAAGCGGCTGGAGGCTGAGATTGCCCGGCTGAGAGCCCTCTACCCGCAATGGACGCCTCCGGAAAATCCCTTGGCCGTGCAGGAAGTGGGCGACCTGCAACTCGACCAGATGTGGAAGCTCTATTCCGAAGGCAAACTCGCCGAGGTACGAAAGGCGATAGCCGACAGACAAACCGCGCAGGCCGGCTGGCAGCCTCCAGCGGACCTGCTCGACCGGCTGGCGGTCGCGGAAGCCAGGGAACAACTCATCAACGCCTCCAATTTAAAACAATACGAGGCCGTCATCCGGATTGGCTCAACCAGTTCAAGTCTGCTGACATGCGGCGATGTCGATGTGCTCTGGCGCGTGGCCGAAGCCTTCGCGCACACACAACGTGAGGACCGGGCGCGCGACGCCTACCTCTATGTGCTGAACAATTGCAAGAAACCCGAGGAACGCATAGCCACAGTACAGAAGGCGTTGCCGCTGCTGTCGCGGCCAAATCTCGAGCAGCTTCTGGCCACGGAGCAGAAGACGGCCGACGGCAAGGGGGAATTTTCGGCGATACGCGGCGATATTGCCAGACAGAGCCTTGCCGACGCCGACGCGGACCCGAAGCTGGTTGTCGCACCAGCCGATATTGCGACTGTGAAAGCGCTGGCGACCGAAGGCGGGTTGCCGTCCGACGCCCTTTTGCTGGGCTGGTATTACGTCCGCCGTGACAACCCGAAAGATGCGGAAGAATGGTTTCGAAAGGCCCATGACAAGGAAGACACAGCCGGCGCATCGCAAGGGCTAGCGCTTGCGCTGATCAACCAGAATCGCCCTGCAGAGGCCGAGCAAATCCTCTTTTCTTGGCGCGATACGAACGAAGATGTGCGACGCGTCTATCTGGCTGCGGTAGCGAACCTCCTGGCTGTCACGCCGCCGCCGCCCCTCAGCACTGAAGTCCTGCAGCGGATGGTTCAGGAAGTCTACGCCGCCAAGGATGCCGCGTCCGCACAACAGCTCGGCTGGTACGCCGACGGGTTGGACCAATGGCAGACGGCCGCGCAATGGTTCAAGCTCGCGCTCGACTGGAAGCCCGACGACGAGCCTTCTGCCTACGGCCTCGCGCTGACCCGCTGGAAAATCGGCGACAAGGCCGGTGCGCGGGAAATACAGGCGGCTTGGGCGGGACGCTCGGAACGCATACCGACGGTCGGCGAGCGCAGCATCGAGACGGCGGCCGTCGGAAAAGACGCGGGGACAGAACCGCGCGCGCGACAGCCGGTGATTCAGAGTCGCCCTGAGGATCAGGCGAGAACATATCAGCCAAGATCTAATCGAAATGACGCACAAGCGAGCCCTCGTGCCAGAGCCAAGCGGCAGAATCGAGGCTGCTCGAGCACCATCGATCCAGCGTCATTGGCTCCCGTCGCAGCGCTTACGCGCGGCTGGTGCCTCATGGAGGCAAACAGGCCGGTTGAAGCCGCGGCAGCCTTTGAAATCGCGCTAGGCGGTTCCGGCAAAACCCGCTCCGACGCCGCGTACGGGCAAAGCCTGGCCTATTTGCGTGCCGGGCTTTCCGACATGGCGGCAGTGGCTGCCTCCAAGGCTCCTTTGGATGCCGACCGCAGGGTCCAAGTACAAACCGCGCTTCTGGAAGCCCAAGCGACAACCGCCTTCGATCAGGGGCGATATGTCGAGGTCCTCATGGCGTTGGATGAGAGGTCGCGCATTGCGCCCGAGCGCACCGGCCTGATGGTGCTGCGCGGCTACGCATATCTGAAACTGCGGCGGTTCGGCGATGCGGAACAGGTTTTTCGTGCGGCCGCAGGCACCGGGAATCGGGATGCTTTGAAGGGGCTGAACGATGTCAGGGTGACCCGCGACGCTAAAATTCAGTGACGAGCCATCAGAGTTCGCTTCGCCAGCCTTCGAGACGTTCGTCGCTGAGGAGTTCCTCCGCGATGCAACGTGAAAGAGAGGTCCCGCCTCGCTGGCACAGATGGTATGTTGCGAACGCCTGAAGTGATGCGCCCCCCCGTTTGCCGAGACGATCGGTGCCTAGCGACTTCGGCTGAAGGCTCAAGATTGCTCGAAGGCGCTCGCCATTAGGCCGATCTCGGCCGATCGGGCTGCCAAGTCGCGCAGGAATTGTCGGCTCCATGTTGCGGACGCAATTGCTCCTCGCCAGTTCGACGGGGTAAGCGCGACCGCCAAGATCGATAGGACCTAGAAGTCAAGCACCGCGGAGCGTCCCGACTGGCTTCCGGAGACTGCCATCGATTGCCGCACTCTACATCTCGGTCACGAACTTGGTCCGAAGATAAGCGTCGAGGCCTTCGATGCCGCTTTCCGACCCATAGCCGGATTCATTAACGCCGCCGAATGGCGTTTCCGGTGTCGACACCATCATATGGTTGACGCCGACCATTCCGGCTTCCAGCGCCGCCTCGGTCTTTTGGGCAAGAGTGAGATTGCGGGTGAAGACAAAGGAAGCCAGTCCGTACGGCAGCGAATTTGCCCGCTCGATCATGTCGTCGAAGGTCGAGAAGGTGGTCGTCGGCGCGATCGGCCCGAACGGTTCCTCGGACATGATACGCGCCGTGTCGGGCACGTCTTTCAGCAATGTCGGAGCATAGAAATAGCCCTTGTTGCCGACACGTTTGCCGCCGGTGATGACAGTCGCGCCTTTTGCCGTTGCATCGCTGACGAAAGCGTCCATGGCATCGAGCCGCCGTGGCGCAATCATCGGTCCCATCTGCACAGCGCTGTCGAGACCGTCTCCAATCCTGAGCTTTTCGGCGCGCGAGGCAAACCCGTCGATGAAGCGGTCACAGACGGCCTCGTGCACGTAAAAGCGCGTTGGAGAGGTGCATACCTGGCCGGCATTGCGGAACTTGAAGGCGACGACCGTATCGAGCGTCTTGTCGAGATCGGCGTCCTCGTAAACGATGACGGGGGCGTGGCCGCCCAACTCCATGGTGCAACGCTTCAACGTATCCGCCGCCTGTTTCTGCAACAGCTTCCCAACGGCCGTCGAGCCGGTCAGCGAGACCTTCTTTGGGATCGGCGACGCGATCAGATAGGACGAGACCCTGGCAGGCTCGCCGAACACGATGTTGAGCACGCCTGCCGGCAGTCCGGCGTCCTGGAAGCAGCGGGCAATGGCGACCGCGGTTCCGGGTGTCTCCTCCGCCGGCTTCAGGATGATCGAGCAGCCGGCGCCGAGCGCGCCGGAAATCTTGCGAATGACGTTGCTGGCCGGAAAGTTCCAGGCAGCGAAGGCGACAACGGGCCCGACCGGTTCCTTGAACACCATCTGCCGCACGCCGGGCAGCCGGGCAGGAACGATGCGCCCATAAGCGCGCTTGCCTTCCTCTGCGTACCAGCGGGTCGCGTCGGCGGCGAACTGCACCTCGCCAGTGGCCTCGGCGAGCGCCTTTCCATTCTCCATCGTCAGTGTGCGAGCGATGATATCCTTGCGCTGCTCGATCAAGTCGGCAGCCTTGTTCATGATCGCCCAGCGCTGCATCGCGGTCATGGTCTTCCACAACTTGAAGCCTTTGGCCGAAGCGGCGAGAGCGCGGTCAAGATCGGCTTCCGTGGCATGCGGCACGGTTGCCAGCACCTCCTCGGTGGCAGGGTTGATCAGTGGCTCGGTCTTGCCGTCCGCCCCTTGGCTCCATTCGCCATCAATCAACAGCTCGATCTTTTCTGGATACATTTCTGGCCCTTTCAAATCCGGTGGTCAGGGGCAATCCGCAAGCGGATTGCCCGTCAAAAGAAGATGACCGCCATGGCTTGACTTGTACAGTGTATACAATATGGTGTCGACATGATTTTGGCGCGTATCCAAAAATTGTCGGCAGCCATCCCTGAGAATCTCGCCGAGATGCTCGAGGAAGAGATCATCTTCGGCCGGCTCAAGTCCCGGGAGCGATTGACCGAGGAAATGGTCGCTGAGCGCTATGGTGTCAGCCGGTCGCCGGTGCGTGAAGCCTTGCGGCTGCTTGAGCGCGACGGCCTGGTGATGCGCGAGGCAAGGCGCGGTATCTGGGTCTCGCCGATGTCGCAGCGTGACTTCGATGAAGTCTATATGTGCCGCATCGAGCTGGAAGGGCTGGTCGCCAAGCAGGCCGCCGAATCCGCCGACATCGCGAAGAAAGCCGAGTTCAAGGTACTGCTGTCCGAGCTGAAGGAAGCACAGTCCAGGAACGACGCCCGGCAGTTCTTCATCGTCGACGTGCGTGGATCCTTCCTGACCTACGATCTTGCCGGCAACAAGACGCTGACGCGCCTGCTCGGCGGCTTGGAGAAGCAGGCCTTGCGCTATCGTTATCACGCCTATGAGCAGGATCCGAAGATCATCCAGCTTTCCCTGGACGACACGGCTCGCATCTATGACGCGATCACCGCGGGCGATGGCGAGAACGCCAAGGCGATGACCGAAAACCTCATTCGGGAAATCTGGCAGAGCATGCGAGCCGGCATTCGCGACGCCTTCGGAGAGGGCTAGTTCGTGTCAACCTTCTCGTCAGCGTTCAGCGTCATCGATTCCCACACGGCCGGTCATCCCACGCGAGTCATCCTGAGCGGTGTCCCGAAGCTCGCCGGTTCGAGCGTGCGGGAGAAACGGGACCATTTCCGCCAGCGCTTCGACCATCTTCGCCCGGCGCTCCTGCATGAGCCGCGCGGCCATGCGGCCATGGTCGGTCTTGTGCCGGTTGCCTCGGATGCTGCCGACTACGGCGCCTTCTTCATCTCGTCCTATGTCTATCTCGACATGTGCGGTCACGGCACGATCGGCTTTGCCAGGACGTTGGCCTTCACCGGGCAGATCTCCGCTGAAACCGGCGACAGCTTCACGTTGGAAACGCCGGCCGGGATCGTCACGGTTCATCTGAACTGGAACGAAGACGGCTCGCTCGATCGGGTTCGAATCGCCAATGTCCCAAGCTATGTCGGGCTCGAGCAACTGAGCGTTGCCGTCGAGGGTGTCGGCGAGGTCGATGCGGCAATCGTCTATGCCGGCATGTGGTATGCGCTTGTGGATGCGGCTTCGCTCGGATTGAAGCTCGTCCCCGACAGCGCGTCAGCCCTGATGCAAGCCGGCGCCAGGATCAAGGGCGCGATCAGGGCGGCGACGCAGGACATGCCGCTGTTCGTCGGCGCTGTAGCGCCAAGCGTGCTTTTCTACGATGCCGACAGCGAAAACTCGGCGACGCATTTCCTTGTCCTGGAGTCCAACAAGTTCGACCGCTCGCCCTGTGGCACCGGGACCTCGGCACGGCTCACATATCTGCTGCAGAAGGGGCTGATCGGCCCCGACCAGACCTATCATGCCAGGAACATCCTTGGCATTCCGTTCGAGGCACGCCTGCAAGGCCGCGCCCAGGTCGAAGGCCGGGAGGCGATGATTGTCGAGATCGAAGGCGCCGCCTTCATAACCTCGACCCAGACCATCTTCTTCGAGAAAGGCGATCCTCTCTCGCAGGGATTCTTATGCCGCTAACCAACCAATAACTCAGAAAGGGGAATGAAATGAAACTCACAGTCATTCGTACGTTCATGGCCGCCTTGACCATTGGCCTCGGCCTGCTCTCGGCGCCGATCGCCGCTTCCGCGGACGACAACCCATCCGCTGTCATCGACCAGATCCGCGCCAGCGGCGTGCTGAAGGTGCCGGTGATGACCGGCGAGGAGCCGGGCTACATCAAGGACCCGGCCACGGGCCAGTGGAGCGGCTTCTACTACGAGTTCCTGGGCGAGATCGCGACCCAGCTCGGCGTCAAGCTCGAGCCTGTCGAGACGACCTGGGGCAATCTGGCGGCCGACTTCCAGTCCAACAAGATCGATATCGCCATCGGCGTCAATCCGAACCCGAAGCGCGGCCTTGTCGTCGACTATTTGTGGGAGCCGCTGTTCACCGATGCCTGGGCCGTGCTGACGCCTCCCGGCAAGCCGGTCAAGACCTGGGCCGAGCTCAACTCACCCGACAAGACCGTGGTCGTGCAGAAGGGCAGCACGATGCAGGTCGTCGCCGAAGCCCTGCTGCCGAAAGCCAAGATCACGCCGGTGGAAGATCGCGGCCTGGCGCTGATGGAACTCCAGGCTGGCCGCGCCGATGGCGTTGTGCTTTCCATCTTCGATGCGCTGCAGATCACCAACCAGAAGATCGGCAATGTCTCGCTGCCGGAGCCGATCCTGCGCAATCCGGCAACGCTTGCCGTCGCACGCAAGCCCGGCAATGCCGGCTACATCAACTTCCTGACCAACTGGATCCTGCAGGAGCGTTCGCTCGGCCTTGCGCAGGGCAAGCTTGCTCGATCGTGGGAAGCCCGCGGCATCGACCTGTCGATCCTTCCGGCAGGGTTCTCCTTCTGATCGCAACAGCCTGACCGCCGCCTGGTGCGGCGGTCAGGCCACCACTGGACGTGTATCGAACCAGTGAGGACGCCATGTTCGACTATACAGTCATAACCAACAATATCGGGCTGCTCTGGCAAGGCCTCCTGATGACGCTCTACTTCACCGTCATCACGATCGCTGCCGGCATGCTGATCGGCCTGTTCGTCGGGCTCATCCAGCTGAGCACATTTAAGCCGCTGGTGATCCTCGGCCAGATCTATGTCGAGTTCTTCCGCAACATTCCGCTGCTCGTCACGCTTTTGTGGGTCTATTACGCCTTCCCGATCTTCGCCGGCATCAATGTCACCAAATTCTGGGCCGGCTTCATCGGGCTCAGCTGCTACGTCGGTTCCTTCTACGCCGAGATCCTGCGCGCCGGCGTCCAGTCGGTCGATCCGGGCCAGACGGACGCGGCGACCGCGATCGGCATGTCCTATGGCCAGCGCATGCGCCGCATCATCCTGCCGCAGGCCTTTCGCAAGATGATCCCGCCCCTGGCTGGCCAGTCGATCATCCAGATGAAGAATACGACGCTGCTGTCGATGATAACGGTCCCGGATCTTCTCTATCAGGCCAGCTACATCAGCAGCTTCACCTATCGGCCGATGGAAGTATACACCGCCGTCGGCGTCATCTTCCTGATCATCCTGGTTCCGCTAACGCTGCTATCCCGGAAACTCGAAAAGAGCGGGGCCAGCGTAAAATGAGCATCACCCAATCGAATGCCCCCGCGCCGGAGAACGACGGCAAGCCAGTGCTGCAGCTGGACGGCATCTGCCTTAAGTTCGGCGACAAGCGTGTGCTGAATGGCATCGATCTATCGGTCGTGGAAGGCGAAGTGGTGGTGCTGATCGGCGCCAGTGGATCGGGAAAGACCTCGCTGCTGCGCTGCATCAACCTGCTCAACGTGCCGACCAGCGGCAGCATCGTCATCGATAACGAGACGCTGTTCGACAGGCAGGCCGATGGCAAGGGCGCCCAGATACCGGCCCAGGAAGTCAACCGCATCCGCTCCAACACCGGCATGGTCTTCCAGCAGTTCAATCTGTTCCCGCACATGACGGCGCTGGAAAACGTCATGGAAGGTCCGGTCGTCGTCAAAAAGGAGCCAAAAGAGCAGGCACGTCAAAAGGCGCTGCAACTGCTCGACCTGATGGGGTTGGCGCAGCACGTGCAAAAGTATCCGCGCCAGCTTTCCGGTGGTCAGCAGCAGCGCGTCGCGATCGCCCGGGCCATGGCCATGCAGCCGAAGGTGATGCTGTTCGATGAGCCGACCTCGGCGCTCGACCCGGAACTGGTCGGCGAAGTCATGAAGGCGATGGTCGAACTGGCCAGGAGCGGCATGACCATGGTGGTCGTCACTCACGAACTGGGCTTCGCATTCGAGATCGCCGATCGGGTGGTGTTCCTTGATCAGGGACTGGTCGCGGAGCAGGGGCCGCCATCCAAAGTACTGCTGCATCCTGAACATCCGCGCCTGAAAAGTTTTGTCGGACGCTTCCATGAATCGGCGGATCTGCTTCGTCCGTTCCTCGAGGCACGCGAGGCAGAGAAGGCGTGCTGAAGACGCGCCTTCTTCACGCACAGCAATCAAGCGGACATCGTCGAATGCGCCCCCTTTCGAGCTGGCCGCAAAAGGAAAAAGTTCAATGACACTGAGTTTCGATCCCGCCACAATAACCATCCCGAGGGGCCATCATATCGGTGGGCAATTCGTCGAATTGCCCGGCACGGAAATCGAAGTCCTCAGACCTTCCGATCTCCAGCCCATGGGTCTTGTCACCGATGGCGGTGAAGCGGCGGTGCAGCTAGCGGTCGATGCTGCAAAAAGGGCGCTGGTGCAAAGCCACTGGTCGAAGATCGCGCCGCGCGATCGCGCCGCCGTGCTGTTGCGTTTCGCGGCATTGATCGAACAGAACGCAACCTATCTCGGGCAGCTGGAGGCGATGGGGTCGAGCCGGCTGATTTCGATGACAATTGTCCGCGACGCGGTGCGCACCGCTGGCGTCGTGCGCTACTACGCCGAGTTCTGCGACAAGATCGAAGGCACGGTCACCTCGACCGAGGCGAACGCAGTCAGCATCGTCAAGCATGAGCCCTATGGCATTGTCGGCGCGATCGTTCCCTGGAACTTCCCGATGATCACCGCCGCCTGGAAATTCGCGCCGGCGCTGGCCGCCGGCAATGCGGTGGTGATGAAGACTTCCGAATTGACCCCCCACAGCCTTCTCGCCCTGGCGGAGCTTGCGGCCAGGGCCGGTGTTCCCGCCGGCCTGTTCAATGTCGTCAACGGCTACGGCCACACGACGGGGGCGGCGATCGTGCGCCATCCCGATATCCTGAAAATCTCGTTCACCGGCTCGACGCAGACAGGTGCCGCGATCATGACGCTGGCGGCCCAGTCCGGCATCAAGCCGGTCACTCTCGAGCTTGGCGGCAAAAGTCCGCAACTGGTGCTCGCCGATGCTGGGGATATCGACGTAGTGGCCGGCCGTGTCGCGGCGGCTTTCATGGACAATGCCGGCCAGGTCTGTACGGCGGGCTCTCGGCTGATCGTCGAGGACAAGATTGCTGACGAACTCGTCGAGCGCGTGGTCGCCCGGACCAAGGCGATCAAGGCCGGACCAACCTGGGACGAGGCGACCACCTTCGCGCCGATCATCAGCCGCAAACAGCTCGATCGCATCGATACGATGGTGCGTGCCAGCGTCAGCGAGGGCGCCTCGGTGGTCACCGGCGGCATGGTGCTGGAAGGTCGCAACGAGGGCAGTTTCTATACACCGACGATCCTGGAGAACGTCGCCGACGACAATATCGGTTTCAAGGAAGAGTTCTTTGGTCCGGTGCTGACGGTGCGCAGCTTCACCGACCTGGAAGAGGGTCTCGCCCTTGCGGCGCATCCGGTCTATGGGCTCGCCGCCAGCGTTCACACCACGGATTTGAAGAAGGCGCTCAAGGCGGCGGATTCGATCGAGGCCGGCATGGTCTGGATCAACCAGCACGGACGCGGCCCGGAGTTCACCTACCCGGCCGGCGGCTACAAGGGTTCCGGCTTCGGCAAGGATATGGGCCGTGCCGGTATCGAGGCGTTCCTGCGCCAAAAGGCCATCTGGGCCAACTACGCCTGAAGCGAGCGCACGCCAATGCAATTCGACTACATCATCGTCGGCGGCGGCTCGGCGGGCGCCGTGCTCGCCAGCCGCCTCTCGGAGAACGGCGCGAAGCAAGTCGCGCTTTTCGAAGCCGGACCCGACACACCGCCGGATGACGTCCCGGAGGTGATCGCCGACAGCTATCCCGGCCTTTCCTATTTCGACCCGAAATACCATTGGACGGAACTGCGCGTCTTCAACCGCTCGCCGAAACAGAACGCGCAAGTGGTCAAGACGGCCAAGCTCGAACAGGCCAAGGTGATGGGCGGCGGCTCCAGCATCAACGGCCAGTTCGCCGTGCGCGGTATGCCGCATGACTATGACGAATGGGAAGGTCTCGGCCTGCCCGGCTGGGGATGGGACGGCATGCTGCCCTATCTCAAGAAGCTGGAACGCGATCTCGATTTCGATGGCGAACTTCACAACAAGAGCGGACGGATTCCGATCCGCCGCGTCTTTCCGCAAGACTGGGCCGGCTTCACCAGATCCGTCCTCAGCGTGACGGAAAGCGAGTACCCCTACCGGCCGGACTACAATGGAAGTTTCGAGGATGGCTCGTTCCCGCTGCCTTTGTCGAACGAGAATGACCGCCGCGTCTCGACCGCAATTGGCTATCTCGACGCCGAGGTGCGGGCCCGCAAGAACCTGCACATCTTCGCCAATGCCTTCGTTGAGCGATTGGTGACCGAGGGAACGCGCATCACCGGCGTCGAGGTCACGATCGCTGGCCGCGCAAAGATCTACAACGCCAACGAGACGATTGTTTCAGCCGGCGCCTTGCATTCGCCAGCGATCCTGCTTCGTGCCGGCATCGGGCCGGCGGCGCAGCTGAAGCGGCTGGGCATTGACCTGGTCGCCGATCGCCCCGGCGTCGGTGAGAACCTGACCGATCATCCGCATCTAGCCGTCGGCGCGCATTTCAAGAAATCCGCACGGCTCAAGCCCGGTCAGCGGCGCCATATCTTCCTGGGTGTGAGATACTCTTCCAACTATGCCGGCTGCCATCCCGGCGACATGCTGCTGATGCCGGTCAACCGTGCCGGCTGGCATCCGCTCGGCAAGGCGATGGGCGCGCTCAATGTCTGCGTCAACAAATCCTATTCGCGGGGCACAGTCACCTTGAAGTCGGCGGTCCAGACCGATGAGCCGATCGTCGATCTGAACATGGCCTCCGACGGTCGCGACCTGATGCGCCTGGTCGATGGCTTCAGGCGCATCTGTAAGATCATGCAATCGCCCGATGTCCAGCAGCACGTCAACACATGGTTCCTGGCCGGCTACAGCGACGAGGCGCGTGCGCTCAGCGTCCGCAAGCCATCGAACTGGGTCAAGACCGCGACCGCGGCCTACCTCTTTGATTACGCGCCGTTCTTCCGCGAGACCTTGCTCAAGCGCAAGTTTGGCACCACCGATCGCATCCAGGCGATGCTCGGGAATGAAGAGCTGATCGCCGACTGGGTCAAGCAGTCCGTCTGGTCGGGCTGGCATGTGTCGGGCACCTGCAAGATGGGCGCCGACAGCGACCCGCTGGCGGTGCTCGATGCCGAGTGCCGCGTGCGCGGCGTGCAGGGCCTGCGCGTCGTCGATGCCTCGATCATGCCAACCATCGTTGCCGCCAACACCAACATCACCACGATCGCCATCGCTGAAAAAGCGGCGGACCTGATTTTGAATTCCCGACAATAGCAAAGGACCTCAAGCTATGCGCAAGAACAAGGTGAAGGACATCTGGGCCGCCGGCGGCGAAGTGGTGACGGGCTGGCTCGGCATTCCGTCGTCGATCTCGGCGGAACTGATGGCTCAGCAGGGCTGGGACGCATTGACCGTCGACCTCCAGCATGGCGCGACCGACTATGTCGACGCCGTGCCGATGCTGCAGGCGATCTCAACGACGGATACGACGCCAATGGTGCGCGTGCCGTGGAACGACCCTGCGATCATCGGCAAGGTGCTCGATGCCGGCGCCTATGGCGTGATCTGCCCGATGGTCAACACCGCCGAGGAAGCGGACGCCTTCGTCAAGGCCTGCCGCTACTTTCCCAAGGGCGGTCGCAGCGTCGGGCCGCTGCGCGCCTCGCTCTACGCCGGCGCCGACTATTTCCAGCATGCCAACGACACCATCATCACCATGGCGATGATCGAGAGCGAGCAGGCGGTGAAGAACCTGGAAGACATACTGAAGACACCGAACCTCGACGCCATCTTCGTCGGCCCGTCGGACCTTGCGGTGACCATGGGCGAGGCGCCCGGTTTCGATCCGCGCTATCCGGCCGTCTACGAGGCGATCGAATACATCGCCGCCAAGTGCAAGGAAGCCGGCGTCATTCCGGGCATCCATTGCGGTTCGGTCGCCTACGGCGTCGACATGCGCAAGCTGGGCTATCGCTTCATGGCCTATCTCTCCGACTTCCGCATGCTGCAGCAGATGGTGGCGCGGTCGCTGCCGGCCTTCCGCGCCGGCACGCCGAGCGCGATCGCGCCCTGATCGGCACAACGGATCGATCGCCATGGCATCGACAGGCACGCCGCGCGGCAAGGTGACGGTCATCGGCGCCGGCATCATCGGCGTCTGCACCGCGAACTACCTGCTCGAGCAGGGTTTTGCCGTAGAGGTGGTCGATCCGGCCCTGCCGGGCTCACAGGAGCAATGTTCCTTCGGCAATGCCGGCGGCATCTGCCCGGGATCGTGCATTCCGAACTCGATGCCGGGCGTGCTTGGCAACGTGCCGAAATGGCTGATGGATCCGGAAGGTCCGTTGATCGTGCGGCTGGCCTATCTGCCGCACGCGCTACCTTGGCTGCTGCGCTTCCTGGCCGCGAGCCGCAAGCCGCGTGTCGAGGAGATATCGGCAGCCATGCGCTCGCTGCACCGCTACACGTTCGAGTGCTACGAGCCGCTGGTCAAGGCCGCCGGCTGCGAGGATCTTCTACAGAAGCGCGGCCAGCTCTTCGTTCATGAGACGGCCGACGGACCGTCGAAGGGTGCCTACGGCCTCGGGTTGCGGCGCGAGCATGGCGTCAAGGTGGACATCCTCTGTGCGGACGAAATTCGGCAACTCGAACCGGCTTTGGCGCCGATCTTCAAGAGTGCGGTCTACCTGCCCGAGCAGGGACAGTGCCCCAATCCGGGCCGGCTTGTCGCCAAGCTCGCCGAACATGCGGCACGTCAGGGCGCCCGCTTCGTCAGGGCAAAAGTGCTCGGCTTCGATATGGGCGCCAACGGTCCCTCGGCGCTGCGGCTTGAAGGTGGCAGCTGCATGCCGGTCGAGACCGTGGTGCTGTGCGCCGGCGCCTGGTCGGGCGACCTTGCTCGCAAGCTCGGCGACCACATTCCGCTGGAGAGCGAGCGCGGCTACCATGTTATGGTGAAGGGGGCCGACACCGGCCTGCGCATCCAGACCATCTCGGCCGACCGCAAGTTCGTAGCGTCGCCGATGGAAGATGGTCTGCGGATCGCCGGCAATGTCGAATTCGCCGGCCTGAAGGCGCCAGCCAACATGAACCGGGCGGACGTTCTCCTGAAGCAGGCGCGGCCGATGTTCCGGAAACTGGAGGTCGGCGAGGTCACGCGCTGGATGGGGCATCGGCCGGGAACGCCCGACAGCATTCCCGTCATCGACTGGGCGTCGCGGGCAAAAAACGTCATCTACGCCTTCGGCCACGGCCATCAGGGCCTCATTGGTGGCGCCGTCACCGGCAAGATCGTTTCGCAGCTCGCCGCCGGTCTGCCGCCGGCCATCGATCTCACGCCTTTCCGGGCGGATAGGTTCTGATTATTCAGGACACCGTGTTGTTGCAGCGGGCCTGCCGTTCTTGCATGAGGCGACCACGCCTCCAGGCATCGGACCAGTGACAGCACGCGACCTTTTGAACTTGACCGCGCAGGAATGTTCGGACTTGGCTGATTTCTGTGATCGGCAATCCCGATTGTGGAGGGCTCTGTCCAACACGCCGACGGACGAGTGCGGCAAGATCATCGCCGACCAAACGGGGTTGGGCGTGATGGACTTGTCTTGTTTGCTCATGTCGCGTGGACCCGCCGATAGTCGCAGGAAACCCTTGGAAATCAACGGTAGCTGCTTGCAACATGGTGCGACACACAATCGGCCAGCTTTGAGAGCTGGCCGATTGCCAAGCGGTTGACTTTACTTAAGAAATGACTGGTAGCGGGAGAGGGACTTGAACCCCCGACCCCAGGATTATGATTCCCGTGCTCTAACCAACTGAGCTACCCCGCCAGGGCGACGAAAGGCCCGAAATCCGCCTCAAATCGAAGGCATGTCGAGGCATTCGCCAAGGTCGCGCGGATATAAGGTTGGGACACCAAGCCTGTCAAGCATCGATGCAGCCGGCATGCCGTCATATTGGGGGTCGCCGAAATGCTTTGCCGGGCAGACATTCGAGCTGAGCTACCGGGGTTGAGTTCGACGAGGCACGTCGCTATGTCTCGGCCACGAAAGTCATGGTCTGAAATTGATGAAACCGCGCATTGCAGTCCTCGGGTGCGGATACTGGGGCAGCAACCACATCCGCACCCTCAAGGCGCTCGGCGCGCTGCACGCGGTTTCGGACGCCAACCCTGCCCGTGCCGAAGGATTCGCCAGCGAGCAGGATTGCCTGGCGATCGAGCCCGAGGCGCTGTTTGGCCGCAAAGACGTCGATGCCATCGTCATGGCGCTGCCGCCGCAGTTCCACGCCGACATGGCGGTGCGCGCCGTCGAGGGCGGCAAGGATGTGCTGGTGGAAAAGCCGATCGCGCTGACGGTGGCCGACGCGGAGCGCTCTGTGAAGGCCGCGGCCGACAATGGCCGCGTCTTCATGGTCGGCCATGTGCTGCGTTTTCATCCCGCTTTCGAGACGCTGAAGGCGCTGATCGACAATGGCGAGCTCGGCGAGGTGCGCTACATCCACTCGCACCGGCTAGGGCTTGGCAAGTTCCATACCGAAAACGACGCGTTGTGGGATCTTGCGCCGCATGATCTGTCGATGATCCTGGCGATCACCGGCTCGGAGCCGGTCGAGGTGCGCGGCGAAGGGGCTGCCCTGCTCGACAGGCTCAGCGACTTCGCGCATCTGCACATGCGCTTTCCCAACGGCCTGCGCAGCCATCTCTTCGCCTCGCGGCTCAATCCCTACCGCGAGCGGCGGCTGACCGTGGTCGGCACCAAGGCGATGGCGGTGTTCGACGATGTCGAGCCGTGGGAGCGCAAGCTTGCCGTCTACCGCCACGCGGTATGGCAAGACAGCGGCCAATGGGCCTTCACCGCCAACGAGCCGTCCTATGTGGCGGTCGGGGAAGGCATGCCGCTGACGCGGGAGCTCGAACATTTCATCCAGTGCATCGAGACGCGGGCGGAACCCCGCACCAGTGGCGAGGAAGCCATCAGGGTGCTGCGCATCCTGACCGCCGGCACGGTCGCCCATACCGGATCGCCTTCCTGAGAGACCGTTTCGAAATTCGCTCTGGCGGCCATCTGATGGCGTTTTCTGCGCTTCCGGTGCCGACGGACCCAAATGTCCGCTGCGCTCCGGTTCTCGAATCCACCACCATATGACTCGCCAGAGAGAATTTCGAAAAACGGTCTCTAGCGGCGCCGTTAGTCTATTCGGCGGGAACCTGCGCCGGCCGGGCCGCAAGCCGATTCAGCATCGCCTCGGCTTCGGCGCCGCGCTCGGAACGCTCGATGAAGCCGCCGCCGAACACGCGGGCCTCGTTGCCGTCGTCGGAATAGAGCACGCAGGCCTGGCCCGGCGCGATGCCGGACTCGCCGTCGACCAGTTCGACAAAGGTGCTGCCGGCCCGATGGTGCAATATCGCCGGGCGCGGCGGGCGCGTCGAGCGGACTTTGGCAAACAGCTCCAGCCCGGCCGCCGGAATGTCGGACAGCGGGCCGTCGCCTAGCCAGTTCATGTTGCGCAGGTAAATCTTGTGCGTCTCCAGCGCCTCGCGCGGACCGACAACGACGCGGGCACGGTCGGCATCGAGATGGACGACGTAGAGCGGCTCACCCGAAGCAATGCCGATGCCGCGGCGCTGGCCGATCGTATAGCGCAAAATGCCCTCATGGCGGCCGAGCACACGGCCGTCGATATGGACGATGTCGCCCGGGTTGGCGGCGGCCGGCTTCAGCTTGGCGATGATGTCGGAATATTTGCCCTGCGGCACGAAGCAGATGTCCTGGCTGTCCTGCTTGGCGGCAACGTTAAGCCCCATTTCCTCGGCAATGGCGCGAACCTGCGGCTTCGACAGGCCGCCGAGCGGAAAGCGCAGATAGTCGATCTGCGGCTGCGTGGTGGCGAACAGGAAATAGCTCTGGTCGCGATCCGCGTCGACCGGCCGGTAGAGCGCGCGATGGGCGCCGTTGGCGCCGGAACGGATGTAGTGGCCAGTGGCCAGCGCGTCGGCGCCAAGCTCCTGTGCGGTCGCCAGGAGGTCGGCGAACTTCACTGTCTGGTTGCAGGAGACGCAAGGGATCGGCGTTTCGCCGGCCACATAGCTCTCGGCGAACGGATCGATCACCGCCTTGCGAAAGCGTTCCTCGTAATTGAGCACATAATGCGGAATGCCGAGCGTCTCGGAAACGCGGCGGGCATCGTCGATATCCTGACCGGCGCAGCATGAGCCGGCCCGGTGCGTTGCCGCGCCATGATCGTAGAGTTGGAGCGTAACGCCGACGACATCATAGCCTTCGCGCTTCAAAAGACCGGCGACAACGGACGAATCGACGCCGCCCGACATGGCAACGACGACGCGGGTGTTTTGCGGGCTTCCGGGAAGGTCGAGGCTGTTCATGGTTCTTTCGTTCTGCGCGGCGCCCGATTGACGGCGCCTGAATGCCAATGGCCGGAATATAGGTCAAGCACTTCGGGTGCGCCAGCTTTGCAGCGGCGCCGATTTTTGCGAGCAAATCCGCGTTTGCCTGCGGGTATCTCAAATGCCGACGAAAACACTAACGCGGCGTTCATGATCCTTACCTAGCTATTAGGGTTCGCTTAGGCAATTTTTAAAGCTGTGGCGGTAATGTGGTGGGGATTGGGTCTTTGAGTTTTTAGTAGAGAGTACGATGACCGATCTAGTTCGACCGCGAGTCAAATATGTTATCGGGCCCGACGGCAGCCCTCTTACGATCGCCGATCTACCGCCGACGAACACACGTCGCTGGGTTATCCGGCGCAAGGCGGAAGTGGTTGCTGCGGTGCGCGGCGGGCTTTTGAGTCTTGAAGAAGCTTGTCAGCGCTACAAGCTGACCACCGAGGAATTCCTGTCCTGGCAGGCATCGATCGATGAATACGGCCTTGCCGGGCTGCGCACGACGCGCATCCAGCAATATCGCCATTAGAGCGCCGTGCGTCCAAATGGACGCACAAAGGACGCTCTAACACCCTGGATTTGCTGCATCGTGCTTTCGGAAAATCGATTCCGATTTTCCGGCCGATGCAGTA
>NZ_NWQG01000017.1:0-57847 GCF_002529485.1 Mesorhizobium sanjuanii | reverse complement strand
GAATGAGTATTCAACAAATAAAGAGCCGCTTATGAACCCGCACCTCCGTGACGTGGCGATCCCCAATGATTGGGACCGGCGGGGCTTGCCGGGCTGGAGCTATCATTCCAACGCCCTTCTCGAACTCGAGAAAGAATACGTCTTCCGCAATCACTGGCAGATCGCAGGCCATATCTCCGACATGCCGAATACCGGCGACTATCTGACCATGGACGTGGTCGGCGAACGGGCGCTGATCGTGCGCGGCAAGGACGGCGTCGTGCGTGCCTTCAACAATATGTGCCGCCACCGCGGCAGCCGCGTCGTCGCCGACAGCCAGGGCACCTGCAAGAATGCGCTGGTCTGCCCCTTCCACGGCTGGGTCTACAATCTCGACGGCACGCTGCGCGGTGCTGCCCGCCCGCGCTCCTTCCCCGACCTCGACAAGACCGAATTCGGCCTGATGCCGCTCGACCTCGAAATCTGGATGGGCTTCATCTTCATCCGCTTCCGCAAGGGCGGCCCGCAGCCGTCGGTGGCCGAATTGCTGAAGCCGATCGAGGCCGAGATGACGCATTACGGCGTCGCCGATATGGTGCCGTCCTGGGGCATCTGGACCCAGAAGTCGCCGGTCAACTGGAAGTCGGTGCGCGATGTCGACAATGAAGGCTACCATGTCGCCATGGCCCATCCCGCCTTGCAGGACCTCTACGGCGCGACCTATTTCGACGAGCCTTTCATCAACGGCGTGTCGCGCTCCTTCGCCACCTATAATCCGCATGCCGGAAGGCGCTGGAGTGTAGCCCAGTATATCAAGCTCGCACCCGCGGCGGCGCACCTGCCGGAACACCTGCGCAAGGCCTGGATCTACTACGGCATCTTCCCCAACAACGCGCTGTCGATCATGCCGGAATCGGTGCAGTTCTATCAGGAGTTCCCGCTGTCGACCGGCGAGACGCTGCTGCGCGGCGCCATCTACCGCTATCCCGACGAAACCAGGGAGCAGGCGGCGGCGCGCTACCTCGCCTACCGCATCGACCGCGACACCATGAACGAGGACGTGCAGCTTTCCGTCTGGTCGAACGAATCCATGCTGTCCGAAGCCTTCGAGGGTTTCTATCTCTCCGATCTCGAATATGGCGTGCGCACCCACCACGACCATCTGCGCAAGCAGGTGCCCGTGCTCGGGCTGGAGACCGCGCCTGAGGAAAAGGACATGTGGGCGCTGAACGACGCGCTGAGGTCGCAAGTGTAAGGCGAGGCGTCGAAGCTGCCAATCTCCCTCCTTGAGGGGGAGATGGCCGGCAGGCCAGAGGGGGTCGCCTCACATAGAGCGCCAACCTCCATCTGCCGCGGGAGGTCGCGCCCGGTCGAACCAACCCCCTCTGTCGCCTTTGGCGACATCTCCCCCTCAAGGGGGGGAGATTTGCCCGCCTCACCCCCGCCACACGCCTTCTTTCCTGAGATCGTCCATTGTCCGCGAAATGCCTTCGCGCAGGATCCTCACCATGTCGTCGATCTGCTCTCGCGAAATGATCAGCGGCGGCGACATCACACACATGTTGATCAGCGGCCTGACCAAAAGGCCAAGCTCGTGGCAATGCGCGTCGATGCGCTTGCCGACATTCTTGTCGAGCTGCAATGGATCCTTGCTTTCGCGGTCGGCCACGCATTCGACACAGCCCATCAGCCCGAGCCCGCGCACCTCGCCGACCAGCGGCAGCTCCTCCAGCGTCTTCAGTTGCGCCTGGAAATAGGGCGCGACCTCGCGCGCATGGGCAAGCACGCTGTCTTCCAGGATGTCGAGGTTCTTCAGCGCCACCGCGCAGCCAATCGGATGGCTGGTGTAGGTCAGCCCATGACCGAACATCGCGTCAGGGTGGTTAGAGCGGCGCAATTCCTGCAGCAGCCGTTCCGAGATGATGACGCCGCCGAGCGGGAAGTAGCCTGACGTCACGCCCTTGGCGAAGGTGATCATATCGGGGTCGATGCCGAAGACGTCGCCGGAAGCGAAGACATGGCCGAGCCGGCCGAAGGCGGTCACCACCTCGTCGGAGATATAGAGGATATCGTTGTCGCGGCAGATCTCGCGGATGCGCTTGAGGTAACCGTCGGGCGGCACGATGACGCCACCCGACGCCTGCACCGGCTCGCCGACGAAAGCGCCGATCCGCTCAGTGCCAACGCGGGCGACGGTATCGCGGAATTCATCGATGAGGCCATCGGTGAAGGCGGCAAGGCTCATGCCTTTTGGCCGGCGGAACGGATCGGGCGACGACAATTTGACGACGAGCTCGTCGGCGCCATCCATCCAGTCGCGGTCGCGCGGGCGTCCGTTGAGCGAGGCCGACAGATAGGTCGAGCCGTGATAGGCGCCGCCACGGCTCAGGATCAGCTTCTTTTCCGGGCGGCCGCGCACATTGTTGTAGAACTGCATGAAGCGCAGCGCCGTCTCGACGGCCGAAGAGCCGCCCGTGGTGAAGAAGACATGGCTGAGGTCGCCGGGCGCATGGCCGGCGATGCGCATCGCAAGCTCGGCCGATGGCGCGTTCATCGTGTACCATGGCGTGTTGTAGGACAGGGCCATCGCCTGGTCGTACATCACCTTGGCAAGCTCCTCGCGGCGATGACCGATATTGATGCACCACATGCCGGCCGGTCCGTCGATCAGTCTTTTGCCAGTGCTGTCGGTGATATAGATGCCGTCGCCCTCGCCGATCAGCGCGCGCGCTTCCTCGCCGACCGAGCCAGCAAACGGCCAGGGCTGGATGAGATGACGCCTGGCCAGATCGACGGCATCCTCATCGCCAGGCCCGGCCATTCCGGTCGCCCTCAGATCCCTCGCAGCCGCCATCATCGCCTCGCATTGTCTCGTCGCGAATTTTCATCGGACACCAAGCCCGCCGCCGACTGCGGGAAAACTGGTTTTTTCACTTCATTTTGAATGTCCGTTCAATCAATATTACAGAAATAGCGCTTGATTTCAATCCGCGGATGCGCTCATGATGAAAGAAAGCCGGCAAGCTCGGAGTGCGATCGGCAAACGCGGGCACCCAAGTTTCGCGTTCGGTCACGCTCCAGGCATAAAAGTGGGAACAAGCAGCCGGTCTCTAGAATGGGACGCCGCATGGCAGGCCAATCCGCGCCAGCAACCGAAATCACGCCCTGGGCCCTGCCGGAGGGCTTGCAATGACGGCGGCTGCGGAAGGGTCGCCCGCGTTCGGCATGACGCGGGCCAGACGAAACGCCCTTCTGCAGTCCGAACCCGTCCAGGGCTTTGCCCTGATCAGCCCGACCTTTCTCTACGCGCTCATACTTCTGGTCCTGCCGATCCTGGTGGTCATCGCGCATTCCTTCTGGACGCAGAATTACCTCACCATCGACCGCACCTTCACGTTGGAGAACTACCGCGTCGCGCTGACCGAGCCGATCTATCGCGACCTGCTCTGGCGTTCGCTCTACATCTCGCTGACGGTGAGCTTCTTCACGGTGGTGCTCGCCTATCCGATCGCCTACTTCATCTCCTTCCATGGCGGCCGCCACAAGAGCCTGTGGCTGTTCCTGATCACCATCCCGTTCTGGACCAGCTATCTCCTGCGCGTGATGTCGTGGAAGGTGATCCTCGGCTATAACGGCGTCTTGAATTCCGGCCTGATGGGACTTGGAGTCATCGACGAGCCATCAACGGCGCTGCTTTACAATTCGAGTGCCGTCATCATCACACTGACCCATGCCTGGGCGGCTTTCGCCATCCTGCCGATCTTCGTCTCGCTGGAAAAGGTCGACCGCACGCTGGTAGAGGCGGCCAAGGATCTCGGCGACGGTCCCATTCGCTCCTTCCTGCGCGTGACGCTGCCGCTGTCGGCGCCGGGCGTCATCTCGGCGGCGCTGATCGTCATGATCCCGACCGTCGGCGACTATGTCACGCCCAAGCTTGTCGGCGGCAAGGACGGCGTCATGATCGCCAATGCCATCCAGGCCCAGTTCGGCAAGGCCTCCAACTGGCCGCTGGGCGCCGCACTTTCGGTCACCACCATGCTGATCGTCACGCTGATAGCCGGCGCCACCGTTCTGATCCTGCGTGCCGCCCAGAGGTTGGCGCGATGAGGCTGGCGCGATGACGGCGATGCGGCGCTTCCTGGCCAATGGCTGGCTGTCGGCTTATGCATTTCTCTACGTCGTCTTCCTCTATCTGCCGGTCATCTTCCTGCCGATCTTCTCGGTCAACACGGCCGCGACGCCAAAATTCCCGCTCTCCGGCTTCACCCTCAAATGGTATGAGGATCTGCCGCGCACGCCGGCATTGCTCGACGCCGCCTGGAACAGCCTGGTCGTCGGCGTGTCGGCCGCCATCCTGTCCACGGTTCTCGGCATCCTCGCCGCCCGTTCGATCACCCGCTACCGCTATCCCGGCCGCCGCGCCATCAACGGCCTGATCATGGCGCCGCTGGTGCTGCCCGAAATCATCGTCGCCATCTCTTTGCTGTTGGTGATACTGCAACTCGGCCTGAGCCTGTCGCTGTTCACCGTCGTGCTCGGCCACGTCCTGGTCTGCATTCCCTATTCGATGACGGTGCTGACCGCCGGCTTCGAGGGCTTCGACCGCAGCCTGGAGGAAGCCTCGGCCGATCTCGGCGAGAGCGCCTTCGGCACTTTCCGGCGCGTGACGCTGCCAATGGTGGCGCCGGCGATCATTTCCAGCCTGCTCGTCTGCTTCACCATTTCGCTCGATGAGTTCCTCATCGCCTTCTTCCTGACCGGCACCGAGGCGACGCTGCCGATCTATATCTGGGGCCAATTGCGCTTTGCCTCGAAGCTGCCTGGCGTTCTGGCGCTGGGCACGCTGTTGCTGGCTGCCTCTTTCCTGTTGATGACAATTGCCGAAATCCTGCGCCGTCGCGCGGCCAAACGCACCCAGAACGAGGGAGGCCTCTATGCCTGAGCGGCCTCAGACCGGACGCCTCCAAACCGATCGGCCAATGATCGAGATCAAAAGCGTCAGCCGCAGCTATGGCGCCTTCAAGGCGCTCGACGATGCTTCGCTGACCATCAAGGAGGGCGAGTTCTTCTCGCTGCTCGGTCCGTCCGGCTGCGGCAAGACCACGCTGCTGCGCATGATTGCTGGTTTCGACAATCCGACCAGCGGCTCGATCTCGGTCGACGGCCAGGCGATGGAGGGCATTCCCGCCAACCGCCGGCCAACGAATATGGTGTTCCAGAGCTATGCGATCTTCCCGCACCTCAATGTCGAGCAGAATGTCGCCTATGGGCTGAAGCGGCTGAAGCTCGAAAGGGCGGAGGAAAAGCGCAGGGTCGAAGAGGCGCTGGCCCAGGTCTCGCTGACCGGTCTTGGCAAGCGCCTCGCCACCGAGCTTTCCGGCGGCCAGCGCCAGCGCGTCGCACTGGCCCGCGCCCTGGTGATGCGGCCTAAGGTGCTGCTGCTCGACGAACCGCTGTCGGCGCTGGACAAGAAGCTGCGCGAGCAGATGCAGGTCGAACTGCGCCGCCTGCAGCAGGCGGTCGGCATCACCTTCGTGCTGGTCACCCACGACCAGTACGAGGCGCTGGCCATGTCCGATCGTATCGCCGTGATGTTTGGCGGCAGGATCGCGCAAATCGCCTCGCCCAAGGAGATCTACCAGCGCCCCGTCAACCGCCAGGTCGCCGACTTCCTCGGCGGCATGAACTTCGTCAAGGCAGAGATCGTCGAGGAGAACGGCGCGTCGCTGGTTGTCGACACGCTGGGGTTCGGGCGCATCAAGACCGACAAGCCGAAGGCTTTCATCCGCAATGGCGGAGCGGCCACGCTCGGCATCAGGCCCGAGCGCCTGCGCGTGCTGTGGGACAATGCGACGGCCAAATTCGAGGTGGCGGGCAAGGTGGTCGAGCGCCACTATTTCGGCGAGATCACCCATTTGATCGTAGAGATACCAGGGCTGGAAAAACCGCTGTCGGTGACCGAGACCAATGATTTCGGCGCCGACGACATCCCCGTCGGCACCTCGATCCGCCTCGCCTACGACCCCGAGGCGCTGGTGGCGATGGCGGACTGAACCTATTTCGTCTGCAACTCAGCAGACAGATAGCCAGCCAATCGACGGTCGCCTGCCTTCCGAGAGTTCTGAAGTAGCGTTTTAAGATCGTTGATCTCGACCAATCCACGATTCCGGAGATAGACGATAGTAAGCTCCGGATCGAACTGGCATTTGACGTTACCCAACTGGTTCAGCACGTGGTAATGCGCTCGCCCGTCGGAATCCCAAACAGCAAATGAGTTGATCGGCCACCCGGCTTGAACGGCGGCTTGAAGTGAGTTCGCCGAGTATTCACAAACCTTCTTCAGGCCATTATCGAGTTCGGCAATCCTGATTGGCTTCGGCGATAAATAGTAACCCACTGCAAACCCGGCAACCGCCGCAAGAGCGCCGACAACTGCGATCTTCGAGGCATTTGTCATTCTGCTCCAATCTCCTCGATCATTCGCTTTGCCGCCATCCGCCCCGCCACGATTGCGCCCTCGACATAGCCGGGAAATGATGGCGACAGTTCTGAGCTGGCGAAATGGACCGGCGGCGCGCCGGCAAGGATCGTGCGCTCTGCCTCCCTTGCCGTCACGTCGACAATAAGGTCGCTATAGGCACCGCCGCTCCAGCGGTCATCCGTCCAGTCTCGCTGGCTGAAATCGAGAATATCGGCCGCATCCGGACCGAGCGCGTCCACGAGCTTGGCCGTGACTTCGGCACGCAGCGCCGCCTCGCCCAGCTTGTGGCAGCGCAGCGCCAACGGCCCGCCGATAAAGACGACCAGCGCGGCATGGTCGTCGTCCTTGCTGGCGTCGCAGGCAAACAGGCCCGGCAGGTCGCGCCACATCACCATGCCGCTCAAACTCCGATCGCGCCAGAACGGCCTGGCATAGCGGACCAGGATCTTGATCACCGCGCCGCTTTCCCAGACGTCAAGGGCCTTCTTCAAGGCTGCCGGCAAGGCGGGCTGAAAATCGAGCTTGGCGGCAGTGGCCGGCGGCAATGCGATCAAGACTTCGCGCGCTCCGATGACGCCGCCGCCCGAGACGATGCGCACGCCTTGCCGCGCACGCTCGACCCGCATCACCGGCTCGCTCAATCGCACATGGTCGCCGAGATCACCCGCCAGGTCGTCAGCCAGCGACTGCATGGTCTCGCGCAAGGAATATTGCAGCTCCGGCACCTCGTTGGTGATGCGGCGGTCGTTGTCGATCAGGTGCCAGAGCGGCATCTTTTCCAGCGCCAGGCACCACAGACCCTCGATCATCGAGCGGAAGGCCGCCCTGGCGTCAGCCGAGTCCGTCTGGCGGTCGAGCCAAGCGGCAACGGTTAATCCGGCTATAGAGGGGTCGTCAGGCTCGATCCCATTCATGCGTCCGCGGATCGCCATCGCTGTGACATAGGTCCGCTCCGCCTGTTCGACGGACATCGATGGGTGGGTGATGAAATCACCATCCACAAATGTCTCGACCAGTGTCTTGCCGCGCACTTCAACCAGCGCCATCAGTTCCGGCATGTCCTCGCACAGGAACTGGCCGCCGCTGTCGATGCGCTCGCCGAGTTCATTGAGTCTGGATTCCACGCGTCCGCCAACACGGTCGCGCGCTTCGAGCAGCAGGAAATCGATGCCGGCCTTCTTTAGTTCCAGCGCCGCCGATAGTCCGGTGAAACCGGCGCCGACGATGACGACATCGGCTCTTTCAGCTCCGCGCTTCAATAGCCGGCCTTGATCTTCTCGAATTCGTCGATCATCCGCTGCTTGAGCTCCGGCGCCACCGGTTGCTGAAACAGCGTCTTGTCGAGGAATTTGTCGAGATTGTCGAAGCCCCGCTCGGCCAGCAGCTTAGGCTCGATCGCCGCCATGCCGGCGGCGTTGCCGTGGCCATAGCCGAATGTCGTGACCATATAGTCCGACACGGCAGGCGCATTGACCGCGTTCAGGAAATCATAGGCCTGGTCGAGATTGCCCGGCGCATCCTTCATCAACACATAGCCGCACACCCAGGTCGATATGCCTTCCTTGGTGCCGCGATTCATGGCGATCGGCACGCCCTGGCTCTTGAGCGTCACAAACGTCTCATTCCAACCCCAGGCGAGGTCGACCTCGTTGCCTGAGAACGCCTGGTTGATGTCGGTGTCGTCGGTCCAGTAGAAGCGGATGTTCTTGTGCACGTCGCGCAGGAAATCGGAAGCTTCCTTGAACTGAGCGTCCGTCATCTTGGTCCAGTCCTTGAGACCGATGACCAGGCTCGCCAGGGCGTAGGCGTCGTCGACATTGTCGCCAATGGTGACGCGCCCCTTGAATTTCGGGTCTGCAAGGATCCTCAGCGACTGCGCCTCTTCCGCCGTCACGTTGTCGGTGCGGTAGAGCAGTGATGTGTTGCCCCAGTCGAAAGGCATGAACCAGACCTTGCCGTCGGCGGCAGTAGTGAGATCCTTCATCGCCATGATGCCTGGATTGAGGTCCTTCCAGCCGGTGATTCTTGACGTGTCGAGCGGCTGCAGCATGCCGGCCTCGCGCCACTTCACCACGCTTTGCGAACAAGGATGCGCAATATCGGCCTTGAAGCCGGCCCGCATCTTCTGAAAGGCTTCGTCCTCGTCGCCAAAGAAGGCGAAGGTCGGTTCAGCGCCATATTTGGTGGTGTAGGCGGGATGGAGCAGCGGATCCTCATAGCCCGACCAATCGAACACTACGAGGTCGCCGCCGCCTGCCGCGAATGCGAGGTGGACGCCAGCGCCAATCGTGCATGCGGCGGCGATGGCAAAGCTGCGAAGCATGGACTTCATGGCTGGAAATTCCCCCGTCGCGAACTCGTCCAAGCGAGGTTAGGAGAATTCCCAGGCTTTGGCGAGCCCGTCCGCCGACCATATCGGCAGGCGGACGGGTCAAGCCAAACAGGGCTCAATAGCCGGCTTTGATCTTCTCGAATTCGGCGATCATCTTGAGCTTGAGCTCGGAGGGGACCGGTGACTGGAACAGCGTCTTGTCGACGAATTTCTGCACGTCGTCGTAGCCCTTCTCCTTCAACACCGCCTGATCGACACCTTCCATGCCCTTGGCATTGGCCTGGCCGTAGCCCCAGTCCTTGACCAGGACCTTGGCGACTTCCGGATCGTTGATGGCGTTCAGGTAGTCATAGGCCTTGTCGGTATTGCCGGGCGCGTCCTTGAACAGCACATAGCCGCAGACCCAGGTCGAAATGCCCTCGTCGGTGTCCTTCTTGGCCTTGATCGGCACGCCGGCGGCGACCGATTGCACTGTCGCATCATTCCATGCCCAGGCGAGATCGACCTCGCCGCCGCTGAACAACTGGACGATGTCAGTGGAGTCGGTCCAGTAGGAGCGCACATTCTTGTGCACCTCGCGCAGGAAGTCGGACGCCTGCTTGAACTGGTCGTCCGTCATCTTGGTCCAGTCCTTGAGCCCGATGGCAAGGCTGGCCAGCGCATAGGCGTCGTCGACATTGTCGCCGATGGAAACCCTGCCCTTGAACTTGGGATCGGCGAAAGCCTTCAGCGACTGCACATCCTTGGCGTCGACCTTGTCGGAATTGTAGGTGAGCTGCGTATTGCCCCAGTCCCAGGGCATGAACCAGGCCTTGCCGTCAGCGGTGGTGGCGAGATCCTTCATCGCCATGATGCCGGGATTGAGGTCTTTCCAGGCCGATATCTTCGAGGTGTCGAGCGGCTGCAGCAGGCCGGCCTCGCGCCATTTCACCACGCTCTGCGAGCAGGGATGGCCAAGATCGGCCTTGAAGCCGGAACGGACTTTTTCGAACGCCTCGTCCTCGTCGCCAAAAAAGGTGAAGGTCGGCGAATCGCCATTCTTCTCCACATATTTCTGGTGGAAGCTGGGATCCTCGTAGCCGGACCAATCAAAGACGATCAGGTCCTTGTCCGCGGCAACCGCAAGTGCGGCGGCCGAAGCCGCCAGCGCACCAGTCAGCGCCAAAGTCAGTGTCAGGCGTCGGGTCATTGTCTTCATTGCTGTTCCATCCTCTTTTGGTTTTTGCTTCAAGCCTTCTTGGGGCCGCTGGCCCATGGATAGTGTTTCGGAAATGCCGCCGACAGGAATTCGTTCGCCGCCTGCAAAGCGCTTTCGCGGGTCACGTCCTCGGTGCCCATCATCAGCCGCAGCCACAGGCCCTCCAGCATGGCGCTCAGCGCCAGCGCCATCACCTGCGGCTCATAGGCATAGTCGCCGCTCTCTTTGAGCGCCGCGCAAAGGTCGATGAATATCTTTTGGTAGGCGGCGTCGCGCGCGCCGCACAGCGCCTGATAGGTCGGGCGCGACTTGGCCTCGCCCCAGAAGGCGCACCAGGCGGCCAGCTTGCGCTTGTTGCAGATCGAGCGATCGAAATCGGCGGCGACCAGGGCCCGCAACTGGCGGGCGGGATCGTCACCGGCTCTGGTGAGGGCCGCGCGCCAATGCGCGGCATATTCGTCGGCCATGTATGCCAGAGTGGCGACGAGCAGCTTTTCCTTGCTCTCGAAATGGAAATTGACGATGCCGCGTGACAGGCCGGCGCCGTCGGCGACGTCGGCCATCGTCGTCTCCGAATAGCCGCGTTTGGCCAAAGAATCGATTGTCGCCTCGATCAGCTGCAGCTGCCTGACTTCCTTCGACGCCTTGCGGCCGCGTTTTTCGGTCTCGTTTTTCCGCGCTGACTCCCCGTTTTTCCGAGCTGACTCAAGGACGGCTTCCCTGGCCTCTGCTGTCTTCATTGGCGTGACGGTCTCCAGCATCGCCGGCTATCCAACCGGCTTTCGACCGCGAAGATGAGTGGGACGGTGCTCGCCGCTGTCAAGCACCTTCTGCATGGCTTCCCAGGTTCGTATATTCTTGTCGACATAGGCCGCCCCAACTGCCGCCGCGACCACGGGATAGAGCGGCCCCTTGAGGCGGGCGAGTTCCTCGCGCGCTACCTCACGGTACCAGGGATTGCGGTCGCGCACGCTGACGTCGGCAAAGCCTGCGCGGCGCATCGCCTGCGCATAGCGCGACGGCGACGCCATGGTGAAGGACAGCCCTTCCGCGGCGACATAGGCCTTCATTTCGGGCGATGGTTCGCCGTCATGCGAGATCATCCAGTTCGAAGCGGCGAAGACGCCCCCCGGCTTCAGCACGCGGAAGATCTCGGCGAACAGCCCATCCTTGTCGGGCACATGCAGCAGCGCGTCCTTGGAGAAGACGACATCGAAGGAAGCATCCGCGAAAGGTAGTGGTCCGGGCGGCGCCTGGACGAAATTGGCGCGATCGGAAAGCCCGCGAGCAGCCGCTCTTTGCCTGGCCGTCTCGATCACCGGGCGCTCGACATCGAAACCGGTGGCGTGGGCAGCACCATGGCGCTCGACCAGATGCAGCGTGATGCCCCCGAGCCGCAGCCTATGTCGAGGATCGTCTTGCCCTTGAGCGAAACCCCTTCGACAACGCGGTCGACCTCCTCCGGCCCGCCCGGCGACAGATAACCATCGCCCCACAGCGCCTCGAGGAAGCGGATGGCGGTGTCGTCATATTCCGGCTCGGCGTCCGCCGTTTCGATCATCAGACCTCGGTCCCAACCCTCGAAAACCCATTCCCGACTATCGGCAAAACCTAGCGCATGTTCGGAAAAACGCAACATCATTTGTTGAACATTCATTCAGAATAGCTGGACAAAATGCCGGCTGCCATGCCAAATTCCGCACATCCGGGGAGCGGATCACGCGAATGAAGGGTCGGACGTCATGAGGGCTCAGCGCATATGAAGGCGTGGGACGCGATCGTCATCGGCGGCGGACACAATGGTCTGGTCAACGCCTGCTACCTGCAGCGCGCCGGGCTCGACGTGCTGGTCGTCGAAAAGAACGACTGGGTCGGCGGCGCGGCCACCAGTCGCGAATTGACGCCCGGCTTCCTCTATTCCAACTGCTCCTATGTCTGCTCGCTGTTTCGCCCCGAGATCATGCGCGACCTCGAATTGCCGCGATTCGGCCTGCAGGTGATTTCCTACGAGGGCGGCGCGGTCTTCACCCGCGACGGCGACTATCTCGCCAACTACCGCGACCACGACGCCCATCGGCGTGAGTTTGCCCGCTTCTCCAGGCGCGACGCGGAAGCCTACGACCGTTACGCCCGCGACGTGACACGGCAGTGCCGCTTCATCCAGCCGCTGCTGATGCGCACGGCGCCCGACCCGACCAGCTTGCGGCCCCGCGACCTCGGCGAACTGCTCTATCTCGGCAAGAAATTCGCCGGGCTGTCGGCCGAGGAAATGGCGCTGACACTGCGCTTCTGGACCATGTCGATCTCCGACTTCCTCGACGAATATTTCGAGACCGATGTCATCAAGGCCAACTTCGCTCTGTCCGGCATCATCGGCACCGCGCTCGGGCCGATGTCGCCGGGCACGGCTTACGTGCTGCTGCACCACTATATGGGCGAGGTCGACGGCTCAGTCGGCGCCTGGGGCTATGCGCGCGGCGGCATGGGCGCCGTCACCAAGGCGCTCGCCGCGTCCTTCCAGGCTTCCGGCGGCACAATCCGCACCGGCGCCGAGGTCGATCATGTGCTAGTCCGGCGCGGCAAGGCCAAAGGCGTCATCCTTGCAGACGGCGAGGAGATCCATGGCAAGCTCGTCGTTTCCAACGCCGACGTGAAGCGCACCTTCCTCAAGCTGGTCGAGGAAAAGGAACTGCCCGACATCTTCCTGCGCCGGGTCAGGAACTTCAAGATCCGCGGCTCCTCCGGCAAGGTCAACATCGCGCTCGATTCCCTTCCCGAATTCCCCGCACTGCCGAAGGACTCTCCGGTCTATCGCGGCGACATGCATTTCACAGATTCCATGGAGCGCATGGAGCGCGCCTATGACGACTGGAAGGCCGGACGCTGGTCGGCGGACCCCTTCCTCGACATGGTCATCCCGACGACACTTGATCCGACCATGGCGCCGCCGGGGAAGCACTTCATGAGCTGCTTCGTGCAATACGCCCCGCCGAAGGTGAACGGCCGCGACTGGACCGATGCCGACCGCGATGGTTTTGCCGAAAGCGTGATTTCGCAGATCACCGAATACTCGCCGGGCTTGCGCGATCGCATCGTCCATATGGAGGTGCGCACGCCGCGCGAGATCGAGGCCGAGGTCGGCCTCACCGAAGGCAACATCTTCCAGGGTGAACTGACCTTCGACCAGCTTTTGTTCAACCGCCCGGTGCCGGGCTACGCGCAATATCGCTCACCTGTCGGCGGGCTCTATATCTGCGGCTCGTCCACCCATCCCGGTGGTGGCGTCATGGGCGCACCCGGCCGCAATGCCGCGGCCGAGATCCTGCGCGACCTCGCCAAGCCAATTCACCATATGAGCCCGGCCCATGACGTCATTTGATGTTGTTGTCATCGGCGGCGGCCACAATGGCCTCGTCGCTGCCGCCACGCTGGCGAAGGCCGGCCGCGAGGTGCTGGTGCTGGAGGCCGCCGGCGATGTCGGCGGCGCGGCGCGCACCGAGGAATTCGCACCCGGCTTTCGCGTCTCCTCCGTTGCCCACCTGCTGAACCGGCTCCATCCCGATGTCGTGAAGACGCTGGAACTGGAGAAGTATGGGCTGCAATTCACGCGCGGTGATTTCGTGCCATCGGTGGCGCTGTCGACCGACGGCCCGCCGCTTGTCCTGCATGGCGCCTATGGCGAGGTGCTGACCGGCGCCAACCCGTCAGAACAATCTGCCTGGAAAGAGTTGCGCGCTCAGTTGCTGCGCTATGCCGGCATATTGAAACCGTTTCTCGCGCGCCGCCCGCCCGATCTCGGCGGCATGTCGCTGCTCGAGACGGCAGCACTCGGCCAGACCGCGTTGGCCCTGAAGAAACTCGGCAAGGAAGACATGCGCGATTTCCTGCGCGTGTTGTTGATGAACGTCGCTGACCTGCTCGACGAACAACTTGCCGACGACCGCCTGAAAGGCCTGCTCGCCTTCGACGCGACGCTGGGCAGCCATCTCGGCCCGCGTTCGCCGACCTCGCTGCTCGGTCTCTACTACCGGCTGGCGGGCGAAACCGCTGGCACGGCCGGCGCGCAGATACTGCCGAAGGGCGGTATGGGCGCGATCGTCGCCGTCATCCGCGCGGCGGCGGAAAAGGCCGGCGCGACGATCCGCACGGGGACACCGGTAGCGAAGATCATCGTCGAGAAAGGCCGCGCCATTGGCGTTACGCTCGACAATGGCGAGGAGGTCCGCGCCAGAACGATCGTCTCGGCCATCAATCCGGCGATCATTTTTCTCGATCTTGTCGGACCGCGCGAGATCGATACCGGCTTCGTGCGCAAGGTGAAAGACATCCGCATGAAGGGCGATGCAGCGAAGCTTCATCTGGCGCTCGACCGGCAGCCCGAATTCACCGGCGTCGATGCCGCCGGCCACAAGGGCCGCTTGGTCATCGCGCCTTCGCCCGATCATGTCGAGCGCGCCTTCAATCCGTCGAAATACGGCGAATTCTCACCTGAACCGGTGATGGAGATCACGCTGCCCAGCCTCGCCGATCCATCGCTGGCGCCCAGCGGTGCCTGTGTGCTGTCGGCCGTGGTGCAATACGCACCCTATGCGCTGAAGGAGGGCTGGAGCGCGGGCAAGCCGAAATTCATCGAGGCGATCATGGCTCAGCTCGAGACCTATGCGCCTGGGATCGGCAAGACCGTGCTCCATGCCGAGCTTTTGACGCCGGCCGATATCGAGGCCCGCTACAGGATGCCGGGCGGCCACTGGCATCACGGCGAATTGCAGGCCGACCAGATGCTGATGTCGCGGCCCGTCTCCGGCTGGTCTGGCTACGACACGCCGGTCGAGGGGCTGTTCCTCGCTGGCGCCGGATCGCATCCGGGCGGCGGCGTTTCCGGCGCGCCAGGGCTGAATGCAGCAAGACGCATCATCGCGATGAAGGGCTAGGTCATGGCACAGGCGATAAAAAGACAATCCAGCGCGCCAACGAGCCCGGTCATCCCAGCCCGCAAAGCGGCGCAATCTCATTTCCGCATGCTGCGGCTCGGCACGCCGTTCCAGCCGCGCATCGATGCGCTGGCCAGGACCAATGACTGGTACAATTGGGCCGGCTATCGCGCTCCGCATTCGCTGTGGGATGAAGAGCTCGAATATTTCGCCATTCGCAGCCAAGCGGCCCTCTTCGACATCTCGCCTATGACGAAATACCGGATCGAGGGAAAGGACGCCGAGGCCTTCCTCAACCGCGTAACATTGCGTGACGTGACCAAACTGAAAGCAGGACGCGTCCACTACACCGCCTGGTGCGACGACGAGGGGTTCGTCCTCGACGACGGCACGCTTTTTCGACTTTCGCCGACACGCTTCCGGCTGTGCTCGCAGGAGCGGCATCTGCCCTGGCTGCTGGACAGCGCCCTTGGTTTCAACGTCACCGTCGAAGAAGAGACCGAGGCCGTCGCGGGTCTTGCGCTGCAAGGCCCGACTTCCTTTGCCGTGCTGCGCGATGCCGGTTTTGCCGGAGTCGAACGATTGAAGATCTTCGATCTGGCCGAGTTCGTGCATGATGACGGCACGGTGATCATCTCGCGCACCGGTTTCACCGGCGATCTCGGTTACGAACTGTTCGTGCCGGCTGAGCAGGCGCTCAGCCTCTGGGACCGGCTGATGGCGGCGGGTGAACTGCGCGGCATCCGCGCCATCGGCTACACCGCGCTCAACCGCGCCCGGCTCGAAGCCGGGCTGATCGTTGCCAATGCCGACTTCGTCACCTCCGAGCACGCGGTTCGGCCCGACCGCTTGCGCATGCCGGACGAGATCGGGCTCGGTTTCATGATCGACCTGGAGAAGGGCCATTTCAACGGCCGCCGCGCCATCCTCGAGGCCCGCGCCAAGCATCGGCTGCGGCATGTGCTGGTCGGGCTGGAGATCGAGGGCAACATTCCGGCCGAACATGCCATCGTCTATCATCGCAAGGGCAAGGAGGTCGGGCTGGTCAGCGCCGCCGTGTGGTCGCCAATGGCCAAGCGCAACATCGCCATCGCCTCGCTGGCGCGACCGTTCGGCGATACGATGGTCGACGACCTCTGGGTCGAAATCTACGCCATGCGCGAGTTGCAGTATCAGAAGCTGATGAAGCGGGCCAAGGTGGTGCCGCGACCCTTCATCAAGCTCGGCCGCCGCACCGCCAATCCACCGGCGGATTTCTGATCATGACGGACGAGCACGACAAGCATGACGCCGACGAGGAAGCCGCCGAGCAGTGGGAACTGGTCAACACGCCGCTCGGTGAAAAATGGTCGGGCCGCACGCGCTATGCCGCGGCGATGTTCTTCTACAAGCGCGGCGAGATGAGCGCCGAGACGCTCGAAGCCTACCGCATCTGCGCGCGGCTGGACTCCACTGATCCGCTACCCATCATCCGTGATCGCGGCGTCGGCCAGGACTGGCTGCAACGCATGGGTCTCAAATAAGGCGCCCCGCTACCGTATGTTGAGATTCAGGTTAGGCCGAGCCGAGAAAGGTGGGTCCGAAAACCGGAACGGAGCGGACATTTCGGTCCGTGAGTACCAGAAGCGCAGGTAGCCGCCACGCGCAGGCCGGCGTCACCTGAATATCAGCATGCCCTACCCGATCGTCCTTTCCAGCATACTGAGCCAGTTGCGATAGGCGATCTTCTCGATCAGCGCGCGTCCGAAGCCGCGCGCGGCGAACGCATCGATAAGCTTCGGCAATCCGGTAACGTCACCGATCGGGGCCGGGATCATGGCGCCATCGAAATCCGAACCCAGGCCAACGCCGTCTTCGCCTAGCGCCTGCAGCAGTGAACCGACATGGCGCACCATGATGTCGAGGCTGGTGTCGGCATTCATCCTGCCGTCCTCGCGCAGGAAGCCGGTGGCGAAGTTCAACCCGACCATGCCGCCCGAGTCACGGATCGCGCCAAGCTGCCATTCGGTGAGGTTGCGGGAGTGGCCGCAGATCGCGTGCACATTGGAATGGGTCGCGACCAGCGGTGCGTCGCTGATTTTGGCGACGTCGCGAAACCCCTTTTCGTTGAGATGGGATAGATCGATCATGATCTTGAGCTTGTTGCAGGCCTTGACCAGCGCCTTGCCCGCATCGGTCAGTCCAGGCCCGGTGTCGGGCGACGACGGAAAACGGAACGGCACGCCGTGACCGAAGGCGTTCGGACGGCTCCAGACGATACCGAGCGAGCGCAGGCCGGCGGCGTGCAGCACGTCGAGCATGGTCAGTTCGGTGTCGATCGCCTCGACCCCCTCGATGTGGAACACGGCCGCGATCGAACCCTGCGCCATCGCATGTCGTACGTCGCCGGCACTCCGGCACACGGTGAGCGCCGCGGCACGTTCCAGCCTGAACAGGATGGAGGCCATGGCGACAGTAGAAGCAAGCGCATCGGCGTGGGGAACCTCGGGCGGCAGAGGCTCGCTATCGCTGGGTGCCGGCGGAACCGCGCTGCGCCTCGATTTCTCGACCGGCGGTGGGAAGATCGCGAACATGCCGCCGGCAAATCCACCCTTTTTCGCGCGGGGCAGGTCGATATGGCCACCTTGCGTTCCCTCGATGAAGAGCTTTTCGACATCCGCGTCTTTCGACTGGTAGAGCCTGAGCAGCGTGTCGTTGTGGCCGTCGAAGACGGGAACGAGGTCGGTTTCGGTCATCAAGGGATCATTCGATTGGTTGGTCGGCAGGAAGCGGTAGGCCCGTCGGCGGGCTAGCTACCTACTTAGGCAAGTCGGGCGATCCGTGCAAATGCCAGGGCGATAATGCTTTTGTGACTGCAGGTCCGAACAATTGGAAGGGCGCACGACAAAGCCGTGCGCCCTTCCCCATCATTCACATCACGCGTCGTCATTTCACATCAGGCGTCGCCTGTTATTGCTTCAGCACATCGGCCCATTCCGGATGGCGGCGGAACTGGGCATTGGCGAACGGACAGAGCGGGATGATCTTCTTGCCCGCCGCGCGCGCGTCCTCGACCGCACGGGTGACGAGACGGAGCCCGGCGCCCTGCCCGCGAAACACATCCGGCACTTCGGTGTGGTCGATGATGAGCTGATGCTCGCCGATCTTGGTGAAGGTCATCTCCGCCTCGGCGCCATCTGGTCCGCGCAGGAGATAGCGGCCCTTGGAGCCGCGGTCTTCCAGTTCGATCTCCGGTAATTGGTCAGGCATCACTTACACTCCTTCAGCCGGCATGGCGGACAGGAACCGCCGTGCTGCTTCGATCTCGTTCGACTGCACCTCATGGCCGCCGTCGTGCCATTCCACTGTGACATCGGCGCCATCAGCGCGCAAATAGGCTTCGAGCCGCGAGGTCAGGTTCGGCGGGCAGATCGGATCGCGGCTGCCTGCGGTGACCAGGACGCGGCGGCCGGCAAGGCTGCCTCTCACTTCAGGCTCGAACGGGATCAGCGGATGCATCAGCACAGCGCCATCGAACAGGTCAGGCGCCGCGAACACCACCGAGGCCAGTATGTTGGCGCCGTTGGAATAGCCGAGGCCAAGCACCGATGACGGCTTCGCCGCCTCGACATGCGCCCTGACGAAACCGGCCATCTTGTCGGTCGCCCGCGCCAGGTCGCCCATGTCGTAGACGCCCTCGCCGGTGCGGCGGAAGAAGCGCGCCGCGCCTTGTTCCGAAACATCGCCTCGTGGCGAGACGATGGTGGCTTGCGGCGCGAGATCGCGCCCGAGCGACAGAAGCTGGCTCTCGTCGGCCCCGGTGCCGTGGAAAACGAAGAGCAGCGGACCGCCCGGCGAACCGGGCGCCACCTTATGGACGTAGGAATCCTTGTTCATGAGCTGATCCTCAGTCTTCGAGTTTCTGCAAATGCTGTTCCAGATAGGGCCTGAGATGCTGGTGCTGCGACGGCAGCTTCAGCGCCTCGCCGAGATGGGCGGTGTCTTCATCGCGGTCGAAACCCGGTTCATTGGTGGCGACTTCGAACAGCACACCACCCGGCGTGCGGAAATAGATCGCCCAGAAATAGTCGCGATCGATCACCGGCGTCACCTGGTAGCCAGTGTCCATCAACGCCTTGCGCACCTCGAGTTGCTTGGCACGGTTCTCGACGGCGAAAGCGACATGGTGGACTGAGCCGGCGCCGAGATCGGCGAAGCCCGCACCCGGCAGCGTTTCGATGTCGACAACGTCGGCGCCATTGCCGCCCTTCACCGCCAGCCGTCTGACATTTCCGGATGTATCGACCTCATCATAGCCCATGAACTTCAGCAGCTCTTCGGTGGCGCCGCCATCCCGCAATCTGAGCGACACCGAGTGAAAACCGCGGATCGCCTCATCAGAAGGTACACCGCCCTTCAGCCATGGCGCGCGCATATCGGACTTGTCCTCGACCAGCGCGAAACCGTCGCCATCGGGGCCGGCGAAGGCAAGCCGCTTCTCGCCGAATGTCTCGTCGCGCGACAGACCGGCGACGCCCTCATCGGCAAGACGCTTCTCCCAGTAGCCGACCGTGCCCTCGGGCACCGAATAGACAGTGGTGCCGACCTCGCCAACGCCATGGCGACCCTTGCCGATATTGGGGAACGGGAAATAGGTCATCACCGAACCGGGCGTGCCGACCTCATCGGCATAATAGAGATGGTAGACGTCCGGCGCGTCGAAATTGACGGTTTTCTTGACCCGGCGCAGGCCGAGCTTCTTCGTGAAGAATTCGTTGTTCTGGCGCGCATCGCTGGCCATCGAAGTGACGTGATGCAGCCCTTTGATCTGGTCGAGCATTTGTTGCTCCTTCCTTGTCCTATGCGGCCCTTGCCGCTGTTCCACGCCAATATGAGAATCCACCCACCAGCGGCAAAGGCCGCAAACACAGAATGGACTGTGCTTTAAAAGTGAACAATAAGAAGATTTATGTTCACCATTTTGCAAGGAGGCGAGCATTGCTTCCTCCTCGAATTTCGGCTCCATGAGCGGCAATGTGGACCGTATGAGGAGGATACAGGATTGGCCAGGGTAGGCACACGCCCAAACATTCTCCTGATCAGTTGCGACCAGTGGCGCGGCGACTGCCTGTCGGCTGCAGGCCACAAAATGGTGAGGACGCCGAATGCCGACGCGCTGGCCGCCGAGGGCGTGCTGTTTCGCCGGCACTATGGCGGGGCAGCGCCCTGTTCGCCGGCGCGTGCTTGCCTCTATACCGGCCTCTACCAGATGAACAACCGTGTTTGCCGCAACGGCACGCCGCTTGACGCCCGTCACGGCAACGTCGCGCTGTCCTTGCGCGGCCTCGGCTATGATCCGACCCTGTTCGGCTACACCGATGTGGCGCTCGATCCGCGCACCCTGGCGCCGGGCGACCCCGGGCTGAGGAGTTATGAAGGCGTGCTGCCCGGCTTCACCGTACGCCAGTTTTTGCCCGAGCATCAGAAGCCATGGTTGTCCTGGCTCAAACTGCGCGGCGTCGATGCCAGCGCCGGGTCGCCCGATATCCATCGACCGGCGAATGAAGCAGGCAGCACCGGCTGCGCCGTCACCAACGCGCCGCCGGTCTATTCGAAAGACGAGACGCCCACGGCTTTCCTCACCGATGAGTTCCTCCGCTGGCTTGGCGAACAGGAGCGCGATGCGCCGTGGTTCGCGCATCTCTCCTTCATCAGCCCGCACCCGCCCTTCATCGTGCCGGAGCCTTACAATACGATGTACGATCCCGCCGATGGCCCGGCTTTCCGCCGGGCTGAAAATTGGCAGGTAGAGGCGGAAAGCCATCCCTATCTTGCTTACGATATGGGCCAGCAGCAACGGAGCAAGTTCCGCCCAGGCACCAAGGACAAGGTGCGAGACTGGGGTGACGATAATTTTCGCCGCATCCGCGCGCTCTATTACGGCATGATCTCGGAAGTCGACGCGCAGCTTGGCCGCATCTGGCAGGCGGTCAAGGCCGCGGATGCGTGGGACGACACCATCATCGTGCTGACGTCCGACCATGCCGAGATGATGGGCGACCATTTCATGCTGGGCAAGGGCGGCTTCTTCGACGGCAGTTACCACATCCCTCTGATCGTCCGCGACCCTCGCCGCGGCAAGGCGGTCGGCACCTGCGTCGATCGCTTCACGGAGGCTGTGGACATAATGCCGACGCTGCTCGACCTGCTCGGGGAGCACCCGCCGCCCCATCTCGACGGACGCTCGCTGAAGCCGTTCCTCGACAACGAGGCGCCTGGGGACTGGCGCGATGCGGCGCATTGGGAGTTCGATTTCCGCTCGATTGCCGAATGCGAGGCCGAGCGGCATTTCGGCATCGCATCACGCCAGTGCAACCTTGCCGTCATCCGCACCAAAAAATTCAAATATGTGCATTTCGGCGGCGGCCTGCCGCCGCTTCTGTTCGACCTGGAAAATGACGCGGGCGAGTTGAACAACCTTGCCGCCGATCCCGCTTATCTGCCCATTCGGCTGGAGTTTGCTGAACGGCTGCTCGCCTGGCGGGCCGAGCATCTGGACCAGTCGCTTGCGCTGGCGGAGCTGACGGAGGACGGCGTTGTTGGATACGTCAGTAAATTAAGACAGTAGGGCAGCAAGGGGAGCAGGGGCAATATGTTTAGGACGCCCAACCCTACTGCCCTACTGCCCTACTGCCCTACTGCCCTACTGCCCTACTGCATCATCATCCGCTGCTGGTCGCGCTTCTCGGCATAGCTGCCCTTGTCATAGGCAGTTTGAGCCTCGAGCTGTTCCTTCGTAAAGGTGGTGTAGAGATACTTCTTCCCATCCTTGTCGGTCATGAATTTGAGGTTGTCCATGCCGACCGCGACTTCCTTCTCGCCAACGCCGAGGAAGCCGCCGACATCGACGATCACCGCATCGGGCTTGCTGTCGGGCGCCAGCACGACATCGCCGATCTCGCCGACCCGGGCATCATTGGCGCCGTAGACGGTGGTGCCTTTCAAGTCGTCGCCGCGAATTTCGCCAACAGGCATTTCGGTCAGCGTCGACTTGTCGATCGCCGCGGTTTCGGTCGGGTCGGTAGCTTTCGCATCGGGCGCCGCAGCAGCGGGAGCCTCGGCCGTCTTGTCCATCGGAGCGGCGGTGTCAGCCGGAGCAGCTGCCGTCGGGGCCGGGGTTGTAACATCGTTGGACGCCGTGGTCGCCGGGGCTGGATCATAGGGCTTGCGGTCGAAATCCGGCTGCGCCGTCAGCTCCTCCTTAGTGGTCTGGGCCACCAGCCAGCGATCGCCGTTCTTCTCGGCCCACGCGGCCTTGGCAAAATCATAGGCCACGCTCTTCTCGCCCATGCCGAGGAAGCCACCGACGCCGATGACCAGCGACTCGGCCTTTCCATCCTTGGTCAAGACGATATCGTTGACGTCGCCAATGTTTTGCGCATCGTCGCCAGTGCCATTGTAGACGGTTTCACCAATGATGTTGGTGGCAAGATTGCCCTCAGCACGCTTCACAGGCTCGGCGGGAGCGGTATTCAAGTCGACAGGCTTCTCCGGTGCATTCTGCGCTGTGTCGGGAGAGGCTGCAGGCGCCGCCGGCGCCATGGCATCGGTCGAGGCAGCAGGGGTCTGCTCATAGGCCTTGCTGTCGAAATCCGGCTGAGCCGTCAATTCGTCCTTTGTCGTTTGAGCGACCAGCCAACGGTCGCCATTCTTTTCGACCCATTGCAGCTTGCCGTAGTCGAACTCGACATTCTTGGCACCGATCCCGAGAAAACCACCGACGCCGATGACAGCGGATTTCGCTTGGCCGTTTTCGTCGAAGACGACATCGCTGACCATGCCGATATTCTCGGCATCGTCGCCTGTGCCATTGTAGACCGATTCGCCGATGATGTTGGTAACAAGGCTGCCCTCGGCGCGCGCCATGGTATCGGCTGGAGCGGCATCTTGGGCGGCGGGAGCCTGTGCGGGCGCAGGTGCAGGTGTAGTTGCGGTCTGCGCGTAAGCGCCTGTTGCGATCAGTGTTGCGAGTGCGGTCGTGGCTAATAGTGTACGGATCATGATGGTCTCTCCTCGTGCCTGATTTTCATGCGCCACGCCAATTGAGCCCAAGGCGATCCGACGCGGCGCTTATGTGTTCACAACGTCGCGAGCACACTGTTGTTCCGAAAAAACGCCGGCGTGGCGAATCCGGAGTTCACGCCGGTCGACGTCTCGGTGACTGCTCTCAATCACACCTAAACATGCACCCGGCCGTAGAATCTGCTCTTGGATTTGGTCAGGGCCGGCGGAACCTTTTTCCAGCCATCCCGTTCCAGCGTGTGGCTGGTTTGGCGGGTTGCCTGGCGGCAGCCAGCAGAAATGGAGCGGGGCATGCGATTTGCGGCGGTGCTGAACCGGGATGGCGGCACGTTGCGCACGACCGATCTTTCCCTCTTTTCGAACCAGATGCGCCGGACGCTGGAGGCCGCGGGGCATTCCCTCGAAATCGATATCGTTGCTGGCAAGGACATCGTCACGGCACTGGACAGCATCGCTTCCAAACGCAGCGTCGACATTGTGCTGGCCGGTGGTGGCGACGGCACCATTTCGGCTGCCGCGGCGCGGCTGATGGGCGGGAAGAAGGCCCTTGCCATATTGCCGGCCGGCACCATGAACCTGTTTGCGCGCGGGCTCGGTGTCCCGCAGACGCTTGACGCAGCCGTGGAATCCTTCGCCGACGGCGAGGTGATCGCGGTCGATGTGGCAACCGCCAACGGCCGGCCCTTCGTGCATCAGTTCTCGATCGGCATGCATGCCAGAATGGTGCAGCTACGCCAAAACATGGAGTTCCGTTCTCGGCTCGGGAAAATGAAGGCCTCGGCTCGGGCCGCTTGGGCGACGATCAAGAATCCACCGGCAATGAAAGTGACGCTGGTCATCGGCGAGGCCGAAATTGTGACACGCACCACCGGCATCGGCGTCACCAACAATCTGTTTGGGGAGGGCCACCTGCCCTATGCCGACAATCCGGCCGGCGGCGTTCTCGGCATCTATGTCACGGTGGCGCAGCAACGCGGCGAGCTTGTCGGGTTCCTCTTCGACATCGCGCGGGGTAGATGGCGCGCCAGTCAGCATGTCGAAATCCACCAGGCCGACCGGGTGGTTCTGAAAATCCATTCGGCGGCCAGGAAATACCGTGCCGTCATGGATGGCGAATTGGTCGGACTGGAGCGCGAAACGACGATCGAAATCCATCCCGGCGCGCTGAACGTTCTGGTTCCGGCGCGCTCTGCCCAGGCGAAGGCCGCGTGATGCAGACCGGCATGGTCAATTGGCGGGCTTCAGCCTTTGGGAAGCTCCCCCTGTTCAGCCGTCGGTGTCTTGTCGATCATCTCGCCATAGATTTCGGCGATTCCCCAGGCGATGAAAGCCAGAAGCAGGGCGGCGATCAAGATACGCAAGCCGTGACGGCCCCAGCGCCCTTGGCGGGCTTTGTCTTCAGGAATGGTCTTGGCCATGTTTGGCCTCCCTCTTGGTTGGCGCCGGCGTCTGGCAAGGTAGTGTTGGGTAACGATTCCCTGTTACGAAAGTTCCTGGGACAACAGCGCATGGCGGCGTGGTGACAATGACGGCAAGCCGGCGAATTTGGGGGCTTGGTGGATAAGCGAGTCCAGAAAATGCCGGTACTGCCGGCCGACGTCCGTCGCGCTGTCGAGGATGCCGACCGGCTTGCCGTGCTGCATGGTCTCGACGTGCTCGACACAGCCTCGGATCCTGACTTCGACCGAATCAGCAGACTTGCCGCCGCAATGATGCAGGCGCCTATCGCGCTGGTCACGCTCATCGATGCCGAGCGGCAATGGTTCAAATCCTGTGTCGGTCTGGATGAGGCGGAGACTGCGGCCGACATTTCCTTCTGCGCCCACGCCATCGCTGCGGGCGACGAACCGTTGGTGGTGGCCGATGCCGCCGTCGATCCCCGCTTCTCAGCCAATCCGCTGGTCACCGGCGCGCACCATATCCGCTTCTACGCCGGCGCACCGATGGTGGTGGCAGGTGCCCGGATCGGCACGCTCTGCGTGCTCGACCGCAAGCCGCATGCATTTCCGTCCGCTGCCAAGCTCGAACAACTGAAAGCGCTGGCCGGCCTTGCCGCCAGCCTGTTCACGTTGAAGGACGCTACCCGCAACGCCGCCATAGCAGAGGCCGCGCTTGCGCGTGAGGAAAAGCGCCGCGCCATTGCCCTTGACGCTGCCTCGCTCGCCAGCTGGGCGTGGGACATCCGCACTGATATGATCGAATGCGATGTCCTTCTGTCCGAGCTGTTCAATCTGCCGCGCTCGAACCGGCTCAAGGCGCGCGACATCCTGACCGCCATCGACCCGCGCGACGTCTACCAGACGGAGACGCGTTTTCGCGATGCGCTGACCGGCAGCGACGACTATTTTGGCGAATACCGCGTCAAGGGCTTCGATCCGCCGCGATGGATCGCCACGCGCGGCCGCGTCATCGAGCGCGACGGCGACGGCAAGCCGACGCTGATCTTCGGCGTCAATTACGACATCACCGAACGCAAGCTCGGCGAAGAGCGGCAGCGGCTGCTACTGCGCGAGCTGAACCATCGCGTCAAGAACACGCTGGCGACGGTGCAGGCGCTGGCAACGCAGACCGTTCGCCATGCCCGCCAACCAAGCGAATTCCTCCAGGCGTTCGGCGCCAGGCTGCAGGCGCTCGGCGTCGCGCACAACCTCCTGTCCGACCGCGAATGGCGCGGCATCGGCATTCGCGAGCTCGTGCAGATCGAAGTGAAACCGTTCGACAGCGTCAAGCAGCCGCGCATGACGATCTCGGGCGCCGACCTCCTGCTTTCGCCCGACCAGGCGGTCGGGCTTGGCCTGATACTGCATGAACTGGCCAGCAATGCGCTACAATACGGATCGCTGTCGGCGCCTTCGGGAAAGGTCGATCTCCGCTGGAAGACCTTGGGCAGGAGAGGCGCGCGGCGCCTTGTGCTGACTTGGCGCGAGAGCGGCGGCCCTGCGGTCGTCACGCCTGAACGCCAGGGCTTCGGCTCGATCCTGATCCGCCGCAGCCTGGCCAAGGTCATCTCCAGCGAAGTGACCCACGAATACCGGCCCGAAGGCGTATTCGCTGAAATATCGATGCCACTGGAGGATCTGTCGACGTGACTTATTGCGTGCCAGCATCCGGATCGTCGGGGGCTGGTTTTGTGTTCTCGCGGTAGATGGCGTAGGCGACGAGCGCAATCGCCGGGCCGAGGACGACACCCATCCCGCCTTTCCCCTTGAGCAAGGTCGGCAACGCGGCGAGCGCGGCTGCGATGCCGATCGCCTTGATGTCGGCGTTGCGCCTTTGCGCCCGATGCCGGGCGCGCGTGCCGGCAGATATCCTATAGACAAGCAGGACGAGTCCCGCGATCAGCAGGAAACCGATCCCGAATCCCAGAGCAGCAGCCATCGAGCCAAAGCGGCTTGCAGCCCAGATATAGGCTGCCCCGACGAGGAAGCCGAGGCCGCAAAAGGCGGCAAGTGCCGCCAACGCGTAAGCGACGGCAGCCGTGCGCGCGCGGCGCATGGCTGCTACGGTTTCCCCTGAAGCCAGACCCGAGATCAGGGTTGCCAGCATTCCCACGGTCGAAACTAGCGCCGAGCGAGGAGCGCGAAGAGGAAGCCGACCCCAGCCGCGATCGCCAGCGACGTCACCGGCTTTTCGCGCACGCTGGCCACCATCTGCGCCTCGATGTCCTTGGCGTTGCTGCGCAGGCTGTCAAACGCAGCTTCGCCCTGGACGCGCAACTGTTCGACGCTCTCGGTCGCGGCGCGCCGCGCCGTCCCGTAACCATGTTCGCCGGTCTTGGCCAATTGCTTGGTGAGTTTTTCGATATCGGCTTTCAATTGCCTGATGTCGGCTTCCAGATCCGAATTCGCCCGGCTTTCATTCGCGGTCTTTCCTGTGGCAGTCGCCATTGCTTAACTCCTTGCGTTTGCTTGATTTCAAACGCCTGATAGACGTCAAGGTTCCGAAATCGGCATGGGGCCCATGAAAGGCCGTTTCCGCACCCGTGTCCAGCCCGGCACGAACATCCTGGCTTGGGTGTTCAGTGTTCAGATCAGCGGCCGGCGATCCTCGCCCAATCCCTCCCAGCGGGCGAGCTCCCTCAGCCTTTCACCGTCGATCACCTCGCAGCCGCCGTCGCGCCAGACGATCAGCTTGCGGTCCATCAGCTTGCGGATCGTCTTGTTGGTATGAACCAGCGACAGGCCGAGCGTATCGGCGATGTGCTGTTGGGTGATCGGGATCCGCACCGGCGTCTTGCCGTTCAGTCCGACAGCTCTTGCGCGGCTGGAGATGAAGGCGATGAGATAGGCGGCGCGTTCGAGCGCGGTGCGGCGGCCGACGCTGAGCAGGTTCTCATCCAGCATGCGTTCCTCCCGCGACGCGATCCAGGTGATGTCGTAGGCGAGGCCCGGATGGTTGCGGTAGAGCTCGGGCAGATGTTCACGCTCGAAGACGCAGAGCAGCATCGGTGACAGTGCCTCGATGGAATGCTGCATCTCGCCCATCAGACTGCCCTGCAGGCCGATGAGGTCGCCCGGCATCGAATAATTCAGGATCTGGCGGCGGCCGTCCGACATCAATTTGTAACGGAAAGCCCAGCCGGAAAGCACGGTGTAAAGATGGGCGCTATGACTGCCCTCGACCAGAACCGTGGCGCCTTTGTCGACGGCAAGCTCGCCTTTCTTGAATGTGCTGACGAAGGCGAGTTCCTGCTTTTCGAACTCGCGAAACACCGGCAATGGCCGAAGCGGGCACTTCTCGCACGGATACTGGCGGCTGGAACCGGCGCGACCGTTCTGGCCAGGCATTTCGACCCCTCTTCGAAAGCCCTCTCCGAAAAGGGCGCAGTGCAAACGCCTTGCGAGCCTGGAGGTTCCCGCCGCCGGCGCAGGCATGTCTTTTTTAAATGACAGGACCCCAAATTGCGCTCATGACTCTCCCGCTTTTGCAGGAGACATCGCCACGTGCCCCCATTGCTAGACGGATTGCGGATCCTCGTCCTGGAAGATGAATTTCTGATCGCCATGGATGTCGAGCAGCTTTGCCGCGACCATGGCGCCGGCGACGTGGTCATCGCTCGCGATCTGGCCGAGATCGACCGGAAAGACGTTGCCTCGCGGTTCGACGCGGCCATCGTCGATCTCATGCTGGGCGGCGCCTCGACGCTTGATTTCGCCTCGGGATTGCACAAATCGGGTGTGCCCTTCGTCTTTGCCTCCGGCTATTCGGACGCGGACGAAATCAACGCGTCCTTCCCCGATGTCAGATTGGTCACGAAGCCCTATTCCGGGGAGGATCTCATCGGCGCGGTAGCGGCGGCGTGCGGCCGCGGACCTGTTGTCTGAAACGCGCTTACATCCGCTATCGTAGCCATCTTTCAGGCGGCGTTCGAGCCCGTCACCTGCGCCGAGATCGCGTCCGGGCCGAACTCGTCTTCACCGGAAATCTTGAGTATCTCCTGTAATCGGGCCCGGGCGCGGCTGACGCGGCTCTTGATCGTTCCGACCGCGCAGCCGCAGATCTCGGCGGCTTCCTCATAGGAAAAGCCGGACGCGCCGATCAGAATGATGGCTTCGCGCTGGTCTTCCGGCAACTGCTCGAGCGCGCCGCGAAAATCCTTGAGGTCGAGTTGGCCATGCTGGGCCGGATGAACGGCGAGCCGGGACGTCATGATGCCGTCGCTATCCTGCACTTCGCGGCCGCGCTTGCGCATCTGCGAATAGAATTCGTTGCGCAGGATGGTGAACAGCCATGCCTTGAGATTGGTGCCGGGCTGGAAGCTTTCATGCTTGTCCCAGGCCTTGACCAGCGTTTCCTGCACCAGATCGTCGGCCTTGTCGGCATTTTGCGTCAGCGACACGGCAAAGGCCCGCAAGCTCGGGATAGAGCCGAGCAGATCGGTCTTGAAGCCTTGGGAGACGGCGGCCATGCCTCAATCCTTCTTCTGTGCGGGTTCGGCCTGTTCCAATTGGCTGAGCAATTGGGCAAAGCGATCCGGCACATGGTCGGAGACCAGCTCGTCGTAATATTGTTTGAGTTTGCGGCCAATTTCCGAGTTCGGCCCGAGCAAGTCGCCGGAAGCCGCCCGGTGCCCGTCGGCGCCAGCCTTGGTGTTATTCGTCATGTCCTTGGTTCGCCCTTCATTCCCAGCACCTGAGCCGCACGATATTCAACACAAGCGGCACCCTCGTCTGGGTTGCCCATCCCGGCATCTAACGCCTTCCGCTTATATTTGTTCCGCAACCGTCGGAACTTTTTCGGAAAATCGGCGTTTGTGTTTTCGGGGCTTGCAAACGGCTTGACCTGCAATCTAAGCAATCGCGTCAGAGGGAGACGTCCATCATGAGTCTGTCAGCAACCATCGCTCCACATCTGCCATTCCTGCGCCGTTTCTCGCGGGCCGTTTCGGGATCGCAGGAAAGTGGCGACGCGCTGGTCGCCGCGATGCTTGAAGCCATCATAGCCGACGTCGACATCTTTCCCAAGGCGTCAACCGAACGCATCGCGCTCTACAAGGTCTTTGCCAGGCTGTTCACCTCGGTCGCCATACGGGTTCCCCAGGAGCATGCGCAGTCGGCATGGGAGCAGCGCGCCGCGGCCAATCTGAATGCGATCGCGCCCCGCCCCCGCCAGGCCTTCCTGCTGGTCGCCGTCGAAGGCTTCAGCGAGGATGAGGCGGCGGAGATTCTCGACGCCGACGAGCAGGAATTCTCCGAGCTTCTCTCCCAGGCCAGCAACGAGATTTCCCGCCAGGTCGCGACCGATGTGCTGATCATCGAGGACGAGCCCCTGATCGCCATGGACATCGAGGAAATGGTCGAAAGCCTCGGCCATCGCGTCGTCGGAACGGCGCGCACCCATGCCGAAGCCGTGGCGATGTTCGGCAAGATGCGGCCAAGGATGGTGCTGGCCGACATCCAGCTTGCCGACGGCAGTTCGGGCATCGAGGCAGTGAACGAGATTCTGTCGTCCACGTCGGTGCCGGTGATTTTCATCACCGCCTTCCCCGAGCGCCTTCTCACCGGCGAGCGGCCGGAACCGACTTTCCTTGTCACCAAGCCGTTCAATCCGGATATGGTCAAAGCCTTGATCAGCCAGGCGCTGTTCTTCGACCGGCACGCAAAAGCCGCGGCCTGATGCTTGTCGCCGAAAAAGACCTGAAGCGCGTCGGCTGAACTTCTATCAACTCGACACGCGTTAGGGTCTGGACGGCCCTTTGCGTCTCGCCAGCTTCCGGACCGGCAGGCCTTCGCTTCATCGCTCCTTGCGATAAAAATTCAGGTCGCAAAGAGCCTTTAACGGATCGTCTTTTTCCGGAATTGGTGGAACAAACGGCAGTGAACCACGTTTTTTCCTATATCAGTCGAAGGAGATGAGCCATGCTTTACTGGGCGCTTGTATTTCTCGTCGTGGCGATCATCGCCGGTGCGCTTGGTTTCGGCGGCATCGCCGGCACGTCTGCCGGTATAGCGCAGATACTGTTTTTCATCTTTCTCGCTTTCCTGATCATTTCGCTTATCGCCGGCCTGTTCAAACGGGCGTGAGGCTCAGCACGGCCGGTGGGGTAGGTGATCCCTAAGCGAACACTGGAGACCGCACCCCTCAAACGGTTTCCAGCCACCGCCGGACGGAGTTCCAACCGAACACCGTCCGGCGGACCGTTTCCGGGAACCCATTTGGCGGTGAGCCGTTCAGCGCCAAACCAGATGGGCGGCGGGGCCGATGCATTCCAAAGCCGAAGATATGAAAGACAGCGGACAAAGTGACGAGATTATCGCTTTGCATCCCGCTGAGAGCGGAATGCAGCTCGGCCGCGCCCTTCTTCACGCGCTTCACAATGCCGGGATTTCAGTTCTCTATCAGGATCGCGAGATGAAAACCGTATGGGCGCGCAACATGCGCGCGCCATGGGCCGTCGACACGGTCGACAGCAACGGCATCTTGCCGCCGGCGCAGGCGGAACGCATCGGTGCGGCCAAACGCAGCGTTATTGCTTCCGGCAATCCGGAACATCTCGAGCTCAACGTTCCCGCCGACGATGGCGTGCGCTGGTTCCAGGTATGGGTAGACGCCGACCACGGCGACGGCGGCGCCGTGATCGGCGTCGTTACCACCATGGTCGAAACGACCGAGCAGAAACGCCGGGAGCAGACCCTGAGGACGCTGCTGCGCGAGGTCAGCCACCGTTCAAAGAACCTTTTGGCCATCATCCAGAGCATCGCCACCCAGACCGGCCGTTACTCGGACACACTCCCCGATTTCCTGACGCGCTTTCGCGGCAGGTTGCAGTCGCTCGCCTCGTCGCAGGACCTGGTGACATCGTCCAACTGGCGCGGAGCGGCACTGCGCGAACTCGTGTCCGGCCAAGTCAGCCGTTATGGAGCCGATCCGCTGCGCAGCCTGCGTTTTCAGGGCGCGAACCCATACCTCAACCCCAATGCGGCCCTGCATATCGGTCTGGCCATGCATGAACTCGCCGTCAATTCGGTCCGCTACGGCGCTCTGTCGCGAGCCGACGGCTTTGTCGAGGTGACCGCCGATATGACAGCCGCTCACGCCGACGAGACCGCCCTGTCATTGACATGGGCCGAGGCCGTCGGAGCCAACGAAATCAGGCGCAACGAAAAACGGTTCGGCAGTGTCGCGCTCGAGCGCGTCGTGCCTTCATCGTTGAACGGCACGGCGACGCTTGAAATCGCGGACGGCCGCCTCGAATACCACCTTGTCGTTCCCCACGGCAATTTCGAGACGGATTGATCAAATAGATGATGACTGTCTTGGAAAGGGCGCGGAGGATGGCGGTCGAAAGTTAACCGGCTGTTCACCATAAAATCCGATGCTGTCGTTCCCAGATACAGCTGGCAACTTGCCGATCCACCCGATGTTTCGGCAGCGGTTCGCGGACCAGTATGGGAGGGATGATCTTGACGGTTTCCGATATGAACAGGCTGGAGCAGGCTGCCCGCGTCTCGATGGGAGGATTTCAGGACCTCGAAGTCTCGGCCTCGCCCCACACGTCCCGGCGCCCGTCGCTAAGCTTTGCAATTATGGTATCGATCGCGGCCGTCGTGTTGATAGCGGCTTTGCAGTTGGCCTGACCTCGAATCGACGCCTCATTGCGCTGACCGGCGCTCCTGATGAGGCTCGCAGTCACTCACCTGGCTGTATCGCGCCTCCAATTATTTCACGGGCCCTATCGCTCGCACAGGAACTTTGGCTGCTGTGGGCCGTTCTTGTGGCGAGAGGATAGCTGCCATGGAACACATTGCCGCCGTGCTGCTGGTTATCGGTTGTTCGAACAACATGACCGAGTGCCGCGAACTCAACGTACCGGTGAGTGTTTTTGAAACCGCCGCGGAATGCACTGCCGAGCGTCCCTTCGCCATGAACGATGTCCGGGGCCAGGCGGCGCGCATAGTCGCCAAATGCCTTCCCGTCGACCCCGATCTGGAAGATGACTACGATCAGATCGTCTGGAATGTTGGTCCGGACGGCACGCTCGATGCATCGGTGGAGATTTCCAATCTTGTGGTTGCATCGAACGGCGCGCGCCCCGAAAAAGACTATCTTAGCCAACAATGAAATCGGGCAGGCAAAGGCCTTCATTTCATGCTAAATGGCGGCTGGAGCTTGTTAAAGTGAGGACAAAGCGAGGAGTGACTCTATGCGGAAGATGATTATTGCCATGGTTGCCGTGGTCGCGGTCAGCGGCTGTACCACCACGGAGGAAAACGTGGGTATCGGCACCGTGGGCGGCGCGCTCATCGGTGGCGCCGTTGGTGGCGGCAAGGGCGCCTTGATCGGCGCTGGCGCCGGTGCGATTGGCGGCCTGCTCGTGCGCCGTCTGCAGAACGGTTACTGCCAGTACAGAGACCGTCATGGTCGAATCTATACAGCTCGCTGCAACTAACTTGCTCGATAGCTGAAAGCGTCAAATGCGGAGACCCTGGTCTCCGCATTTGCACGCCGGGCTCTGCTGTCGCTGCGGCAATGCCGTTTCAGCCTTCAGCCTGGCAGTGGGATTCTGATTTCCACGTTCAACCCGTTATCGCGAAAATGGCGATTGATCGTACCGCCCAATTCGCGGGTGACGTTCAGATCGATCAGCTTGGTGCCAAAGCCGGTTTTAACAGGCGCTTCGAGCTTCTTTTGGCCGGTTTCGCGCCAGTTGAGGGCCAGCATCCTGTCGCGCCCGCGGCCCTCAAGCAACCAGTCGACCTTCAACGCCGAGTCGCCCTTGAGCGTATTGGCTGAATTGCCGGCTTCGCCATATTTCAGTGCGTTCGTCGCCAGTTCGTGAAAGGTCAGGCCGAGCGCCTGCGTCGTCGTCTCGTCGAGCAGCACCTGCGGCCCCGACAGAATGCCATCGGGAAGCTCCTTGCCAAACACCTGGCCAAGCTCGATGCGCAGGAGATCGCCGAGATTGGCCTTCTGCCAGCGCGAACGTGTCAGCATATCCTGGGACGCCGCCATCGCTTGCAGCCGGGCCGAGAAGGAGGCCGAGAATTCCTTGACGTCGCTGGCGTGCGATGCCGTCTGCCGTGCGATCGCCAGCACCCGCGTGATCGAGTTCTTGATGCGATGCTTCATCTCCTGCAGCATCAGATCTTTTTCCAGCAGGCTCTTTTCCGTCGTCTCGTGCAGCAGCGACACCGCGTCATAGGCACGCTCCTGATAGCGTGCCACCAGCGCTATCGCGCCTGCCAGCAGCAGCCCGAACAGGCCGAGCATCACCGGGATGGCGCGCGAAGAAGGTTGCGAGAATGCGCTTGTCGGCCGAAACAAGACGGTCCACTGGCGGCCGGCGACGGTCAGCTTTCGGGAAACCAGCAGCCTGTCGCCGAAGGTCGACACTGGCGGCGTTTCCGACTGGAACAACAGATTGTCGGCCTCCACCTTGCCGTCATAGATTTCGGTGTTGACCGGCAACAGTGGCGTGCGGCTGAGCGCGGTCTGGAACAGGTCGCGAGCGCGGAAGGCGGCATAAAGAAAGCCTGATGTCGAAGACCTGGACGCGTCGATCACGTCCGGCGCGGTTTCGACATCGAGCCGCGCGAACACCAGGAAGCCGGTGAAGGTCTGCGCGGCGCCCGTCTCCTGGCCGAGCTTGACGAGCCCGCTTGCGTGCTGCTGGTCGTCGGCCATCGCCTTTTCGATCGCCTCGCGCCGCACCGGGTCGGTGAACATGTCGTAACCGATGCTGGATTGATTGGAAGGATCGAGCGGCTCGAAAAGCACGATCGGCGTGCGCCATGGCAGTGTCGTGTCCGGATAGATCGCATGGGCCGCGCCGTGGTCGTGGAGGATGTCACGCTCTACCGCTGCCTCGTCGCCGGTTTTCGCCAGCCGTAGAAAGCCGATGCCGCGCAGGCCGGCGAAATTCTTGTCGATATCGAGCGCACTGAAGAACGCCTTGAACTCGCCGCGCGAAATTTCGCCATTGCGGGCGTCGAACAACGCCTGGGTCGATCGCAGCAAAGACAGATGCAGGTCGATGCGACCCTCGATCCGGTTCAGCGCGTCATCCGCCGTCGCCTCGAACTTGATGCGCGCCGCCTCCTGCGTGGCGAAATAGGCGAATCCCGCCATCGTCAGGCTGATCAGCGCGACGGCGATGAAAGCGACAATCGGGAAGAACTTCTTCAACTGCGGATGCGGCCCATGATCGGTTCGCAATCTTTATGGGCAAGTCCCCGCGTCAACACAATGGCGAGGCCAATTCATCGTGACAGCTGGCCTATCACAAGGAAACAATTTAGCCGACTATCAAACTGTCACCGGACCAAGAACTTGATCGCCAGGCAAGGCGCTTTTCGGTCGTACCTTCGTTCCCGCGCGGCATTTTTATCACGGTTGGAAGCGGATCTGATTCGCCATAACAAATGATGTTGATCTGATGTTTTCGCTATCGCTAATCTAACACTCAAGCGCGCCGGCGGGGACTGGGGTAGGCACGCGAAGGCCGCCGTCTGCTGCAACATACGGCGGCCTTTCAATTTCTCGCTCGTCGCGCTTATCGGAACGCCCAACCGCCTTGCTTCTCGTGCAGCAACGATAAAAGTATGCTGCGCCCTCAGGCGGCGATCTTCAGCGCGCCTGGTCCCGGAAGAGCGCCCGGCGGGCACTTGCCAAGGATGATCATGCCAAGCACCTCGTCTTGGGTCACGTCGCTGGTGCGTGCGGTGCCGACGACCTGGCCGTTTTTCATCACGCAGACCCGGTCGGCAAGCTCGAACACATCGTGAATATCGTGGCTGATCAGAAAGATGCCGATACCGTCGGCCTTGAGCTGCCTGACCAGTTCGCCAACCTGCGCCGTCTCCTGCGGTCCAAGCGCCGCCGTCGGCTCGTCCATGATCAGGATGCGGGCGTTGAACAGGATCGCGCGTGCGATCGCCACCGACTGGCGCTGGCCACCTGAGAGCTTGATCACCGGCTCCTTGAAGCGCTGGAAACGCGGATTGAGCCGGCCCATCACCCTGCGCGCCTCGGCCTCCATGGCGACATCGTCGAGCGTGCCCCAGCCGGTCATCAGCTCGCGGCCGAGGAAGAGGTTGGCGGCGGCGTCGACATTGTCGGCAAGAGCCAGCGTCTGGTAGATCGTCTCGATGCCATATTTCTTGGCGTCGCGCGGATTGGAGATCGAAGCCTCCTGGCCATTGACGAAGATCTGGCCGGCATCGCGCTTGTAGGCGCCGGACAGGATCTTGATCAGCGTCGACTTGCCGGCGCCATTATGGCCGAGCAGCGCCACGACCTCGCCGGGGAAAAGGTCGATCGACGCATCGTCGACGGCGCGAATGCCGCCAAAGGCGATCGAGATGTTGCGCATGTCGATCAGCGGGGCATCCGCGGGAGCGCCCGTGGGAGCGGTTGTGTCGGCCATGATCGTTCCTCCTCCCTAAACGCGTTTGCGGTAGACGGTGTCGAGCCAGACGGCGACAACCAGCACGGCGCCGACGACGATGCTCTGCAGCGGCGAGTCGATGCCGAGCAGCACCATGCCGGACTGCAGCGACTGCATCAGAAGCGCACCGAGCATGGCGCCGAGCACCGTGCCGGAGCCCCCGGCAAGCGAGGTGCCGCCGATGACGGCCGCGGCGATGACCAGCAATTCATCTAGCGTGCCCAGCGCATTGGTCGACGCATTGAGGCGGGCGGACGCAATCGCCGCGCTGATCGCCGCCAGCACACCCATGATCATGAACACCTTCATGGTCACCCAGCGCGTGTTGATGCCGGCCAGTTCCGCCGCTTCCGGATTGCCGCCGATGGCAAAGACATAGCGACCGAAACGGGTGCGCTTGGTGATGAAGGTCATGACGATGCCGACTGTGACCGCCATCAGCACCGGTATGGCGATGCCATGGGCGATGAACAGGCCGCCATCGGGGACGGTTATGCCGTTCCGCTGGGCGTATTGGCGCACGATGCCGATCGGCCAGGGATAGGAATTGGCGACCCAGACAGCGCCGAGAATGGCCGCGCAGGCGACAACACCAAGCAAGCTCTCCGCCCAGACGGGACGCAGTGGGAACTTGAACCGCTTGCGCTGCGAACGGCCGTTGAGCAGCACGAAAGCGACGGCCAAACAGGCGAGAACGCCGACGATCCAGCTTGCGGTTGCCCCGATCGAACCACGCGGTCCGCCACCCATGAGCTGGAAGGTGGTATCGAGCGGTGCAACCGTGCGCCCGCTCGTCATCAGCCACGCCATGCCACGCCAGATCAGCAGGCCGCCCAGCGTCACGATGAAGGCCGGAACCTCGAGATAGGCGATGATGAAGCCCTGGAGCGCGCCTATCGTAAGGCCGAGCACCACACCGGCAGCCAATGCGATAATCCATATCCAGGGATTTCCCACCTGGAGCCCCATGACACGGATGAGGAATTCGGCCTGCGCCACGCCCATCACCATACCGATCACGCCTTCGACCGAGCCGACCGAAAGATCGATGTTGCGCATCACGATGACCAGCACCATGCCGGTTGCCATGATCGCGACCGAGGAGGTCTGCACCGACAGGTTCCAGAGATTGCGCGGTGTCAGGAAGAGCCCGCCCGACAGGATATGGATCCCGACCCAGATGACGAGCAGCGCGCCGACCATGCCGAGCATGCGTGTGTCGAGTTCCGTCGCTTTCAGGAAACGCGCGACGGCGCCGAGTTCAGAGGCGCGCGCCGTATCGGCCGGCTGGCCAGAGGTCGTGTCGGTCATGATGTCCTCCCACCGGTTTGCCGTCTGCCGCGGATGCCGGAACACGATGCTATTGGCTTTTCCCGGTCATTTGAAGCGGAAAGCGCCTTGAGAAACGCCGCGGCTTTTGGGCCGCGGCGCCAGATTTCGAACCGATGTCGGCCCGGATCAGTTGCAGGCCGCGACACTGCCCGCCGCCACGCCGGCGCAGACCTCTTCCTTCTTGATCCAGCCAGCATCGATGACGACGTTGAGATTGTCCTTGGTGATGGCGATCGGTGTCAGGAACAGCGAGGTGACGGTGTTGCCGCCAGGCGTGGTGAAATCCTTGACGCCGGCAATGTCGGTCATCTTCTTGCCGTCGGCCAGCTGCGAGGCGATCTCGGCGGCATTCTTGCCGAGTTCGCGCGCATCCTTCCACACCGACACGGTCTGCGTGCCGAGCGCGATGCGGTTGAGCGCCGCATGGTCGCCGTCCTGACCGGACACCGGAACGGCGCCGGCCAGGCCTTGCGCCGTCAGCGCGGCGACGACCCCGCCGGCGGTGCCGTCATTGGCCGCCACCACCGCGTCGACCTTGTTGTCGTTGGCGGTCAGGAACTGTTCCATGTTCTTCTGGGCGTTGGCGGGGAGCCAGCCGTCCGTATAGGCTTCGCCGACATTCTTGATCTTGCCGCTGTCGATAGCGTCCTTCAGCACTTCCATCGAGCCGGCAAACAGGAAATCGGCATTCGGATCGGCGCCCGAGCCCTTGATGAAGACGTAATTGCCTTCCGGCTTCACCTTGAACACTTCACGGGCCTGCATGCGGCCGACTTCCTTGTTGTCGAAGGTCAGGTAGAACACATCCTTGTTCTCGATCAGCCTATCGTAGCCGACGACCGGAATGCCTTCGTCCAGCGCCTTCTGCACGGCCGGCCCGATGGCCGAGGCATCCTGCGCAAGGATGATCAGCGCGTTGGCGCCCTGCGAGATCAGGCTCTCGACATCGGTGAGCTGCTTGCCGGGGTTGGACTGCGCGTCGGCGGAAATGTACTTGTCGCCGGCGGCCTCGATGGCTGCCTTCATCGCGGCTTCATCGGTCTTCCAGCGCTCTTCCTGGAAGTTCGACCACGACACGCCGATGACCTTGTCCTTCGCCTGCGCGACAGACGCAAGCGTCAGCGACATGGCGACACCCGCCAGGATGGCGGCTGCAAATCTCTTCATGATATCCTCCCTGCGCCACGTATGGCGTGACTAGACTGACCCGAAGGTCGGCACAGAGGCTCTATTTTTTCGAGCCTCGAAAAAATACTGATCCAACACCTGGGCGCTGTCAACATCGATTCTGATGGATTTTGATGGCCGGCCAAGTTTTTTCGAGTCTCGGAATAAATAATGACAGGACCGTGTCCTTCTGACAGTATTTGTCGGACATTGCCGACGGCAGCCAATTTCATGAGCGGCCGCGGCAAGGGAGGAGGAGGAAAAATGTCGGTTGGAATCCGCCACGACGATTTGCGCCGGCGCAACCGGGCGATGGTCATTTCGGCCGTGCGCCGCGCCGGCCAGCCGTCGCGGACGGAGATTGCCGCGACCACGGGCCTCAGTCATTCGACCATATCGGCGATCTCTTCAGACCTGATTGGGGAAGGCATCCTGAGCGAGAGCAAGGCAAGCGAGGCGGTATCGTTGAAACGCGGCCGGCCGCAGGTCGGCCTCGCCCTCAATCCGGAAGCGGCGGCGGTGTTGACCGTCGTGTTGTCGCTGAATTTCCTTTCGGTCGCCGTCATCGACTATGCCGGACAAGTGATCGCCGAGGAGCAACGCCGGCTGGACACGCTGACCATGCCACGCGACGAGTTGATCGGCGAATGCACGGCAATAGTCCGGCGCCGGCTCGAAGATCCCGACCTCGATGTGCAAAACATCGCCCGCATCGCGCTGGCGATCCAGGGCATCACCGATTCCGACGCGCGCGCCATGCTGTGGTCGCCGATCACGCCGCTGACGAACATCGCCTTCGCCGACATATTGGAAGGCGAGTTCGGCATTCCAGCCACCATGGAGAACGATTGCAACATGATGGCGGTGGCGCTGCGCTGGCGTGAGCCGGACCGCTATCGCGACGACTTCATAGCTATCCTGTTGTCACACGGTATCGGCATGGGGCTGGTGTTGAAGGGCGAATTGTTCACCGGCACCCATTCCTCGGGCGGCGAGTTCGGCCACATGATCCATCGGCCGGGCGGCGCGCTCTGCCGCTGCGGCCGGCGCGGCTGCGTCGAGGCCTATGCCGGCAACTACGCCATCTGGCGCAATGCGAAACAGATGGGTGAGGACGCCGAGCCGGTCGCCGATGTCAGCGACGCCGACATGCGGACACTGGCCGCCCGTGCGCGCGAGGCGGACGGGCCGGAGCGCGAAGCCTACCGCAAGGCCGGCGAAGCGCTCGGCTTCGGCCTCGGCAGCCTGTTCGCGCTGATCGACCCCGCACCGGTCGCCATGGTCGGCGTCAGCGCCGGCGCCTTCGATCTGATCGAACCGGCGCTACGCGAAGCCATCGCCCAGACTGCCGGCGGCCAGCATTCTGGGTCGATCTCCTTCGACACCGAGCCGAATGAGTTGCCGCTGATCCGCGAAGGCTGCGCCATGCGGGCGCTGAGTTTCGTCGACCAGGAGATTTTCGCGCCAGGCATCCAGATGCGAGCGGGTTCCGGAAAGAGCGTTGCCTGAGGACCGGGTCCAAACCCATGCCCCAAACTCGGTCATTGAGATCTTAGCAGCCGCTTCCAAAAAGCAGACATCACAGTGACCGCGCCGTAGCTCTCGATGCGCACGATGTCAGACTCTCCAACCCGCCATTGGCAGAGATTGAATTGAAGCCGGCTGCAAGGATGTTGCCCACATGCATTTCCCAGGACGGCCATTGATCGCTCAGCAAGGAATTCCGGGCCGGTCCGGATAACCCCAGGCGAGATGGCGTCTGCTGGGTCGACGCTGGCGTCAGTCGACGTGCAATCAACTCATATTAGGCCGCAATAACTTCGAGAAGCACAAGGCGGAACTGCCGGGGCCGGCAGAAGCTGGGTATTTCCACACTGGTGCGATCCGATACTTTACATACTATGTGACCTTCAATTGGGGTCTATAGCAAATGAAAGAAGAGACCGGCGTTCAGAAGTTGGTGCGCACGCTGCGTGCCCGAGCACCTGATGACGCAGCTGAATTGCTCGCCAGAGAGTCTCCCGAGTTTATCCGCGACACACTAAAGCTGTTGCCGGACGGGCACGCCCGTAAGGTGGCCGAGCATTTGCCACTGCATATGCGGCCCATCGGGTCTCATGGCGATGGCGAGGATGTCGCGATGCCCGAGTCGCTCATCGAGCTGATGGACCCGATTTCCGCCAGCGTTCCTGTCGGGACGACAGTTGCTGCCGCGGTTGAAGCTGTCAGACGCGCCCAGGTGCCGACCGAGCTCACTTATCTCTATGTCACGGACGAGGGCAATAAACTGGTTGGCCTGGTGGTCCTGCGCGATCTAATGCTGAGCGAACCGGACGCAATTGTCGATCAGATCATGCTGCCCAGGCCGTTCGCGCTTAATGTCGGCCTCTCTTTGAGCAACGCATGCGAGGCAGCGGTACGGCGTCACTACCCTGTCTACCCGGTGGTGGACGCGGAGAACCGGCTGCTCGGGCAGGTTCGCGGTTGGCGCTTGTTCGAGCAGCAAATTATCGAGGTTTCCGCCCAGTCTGGCCAGATGGTAGGTGTCCAGAAGGAAGAGCGCTCTTTTACGCCGCTGTTCTCAGCCTTCTTGAAGCGTCATCCGTGGCTGCAGTTGAACCTCCTGACGGCCTTCATGGCCGCATTCGTCGTCAGTTCGTTCACAGGGACGATCGAAAAGATCGTTGCCCTGGCGGCATTCCTCCCGGTCTTGGCCGGGCAGAGCGGAAACACCGGCTGCCAAGCACTGGCGATGACCCTGCGTGGCCTTGCCCTGGGGGATGTGGACAAACGACCGAAGCTGCACCTGGTGATAAGAGAGGGCGCGCTCGGGATCGCCAACGGCTTGCTCGTCGGCCTTCTTGCGGCTGCGGCGATGTGGTTCTACGCCTCGAGGCAACCTGAGTCGGCGGCCCAAGCGCCCATGCTGGCACTTGTGATCCTGCTTGCCATGTCCGGATCGTGCCTCATGTCCGGAATCTCCGGCGTGCTGATCCCGTTGGGCCTGCGCCGGGTCGGCGCTGACCCGGCGGTCGCTTCGGCGATCTTCCTCACCACCTTGACCGATATTGTAGGCATGGGCCTGATGCTGGGGCTGGCCACCATACTCGTGCTGTAGCGAGGCGCGTCCAGTGACGCGTCCCTGGGAATTGGAGGCAATAAGCTGACCTCGTGTGCGCAACGCGACGGAAGACCAACCGGCACGGTGGATCACCGCCTATCACACGCCAATTGCCCAGACGTAGCGGGCGTATGCCCGTAGCGGGCGTATGCCCGTAGCGGAACCCGTGCGAATAACGATCGATCGCGCCGGGATAGATCCGCTTCCGCGGACCTTCCACGACTCAACGCGGTCCTCGCAGCATCGGGACGACTGTCGGCGACGAACCGACCTGGATGGCGCCGAGCGGTTCGAAGCCGTGCCGGCGGTAAAACGGAATGTTGCGCGGATTCGAGGATTCCAGATAAGCAGGCGCGTGATCGCGATCGCACCGTGCGAGTGCGTACGCCATCAGGGCTTTGCCGTGACCTTCGCCTTGGTGCGCGGGGTCGACACCGATCAGGGGCAGGAACCAATGCGGTTCGGTCGGATGGTAGGTGGCCATTTTCTCAAATACAGCCGCGGTTTCGCCGGCCAGAGAGGGCGCAACTGTGCTCTGGAGGAGCGCACCAAGCTCTTTCTCGTCAGGGTGCACCCCAGGCGGCAGCCACAGCGCCGCACCAGCGTAGTCCGCGGTGCAAAAGGCGCTTCCGCAAGAGAATGCAGCGCCTCCGAGCGCACGAACCATCCGAGGCAGGGCCGCAAGGAACTGGTGCGAATGAGGCCAAGTCCATCGCGCCATAGGGTCCGCCGCAAACGCCAGCACGACCGTATCGACCACCGGATTTTCATCGGCAGCGGACGCAACTCTTACTGTCTCTGACTTCACGCTATCCTCCTGACGCAGACAGTCCGACGAGGTCTGACGCATTAAGTAGCGCAATCTCGCAATCTGTCTAAGCCTCGCGCGCGATCGCGGTCCTGCTGGCCTGATATCCGGCTAGGAGCGGAACGGCAGCTACCTCACAGTCGGGATCGTCAGTTGCCGGTCCGGATGCGGCCCGTTCGCCGCCATAGGCCTGCTGATTGAGTTTTGACCTTGGAGCCTTCCCGATCATCGGGATGGAACAAGCTCTAATCTTCCCTGATCGCGTAGCCGGCGCCACGGATGGTGCGGATGACATCGGGCATGCGGCCGTTGTTGACCGCCTTGCGCAATCGCCCGACATGCACGTCGACCGTGCGCTCGTCGATGTAGATCGTCTCGCCCCAGACATTGTCGAGCAACTGGCTGCGCGAGAAGACACGGCCAGGGTGCCGCATCATGAATTCGAGAAGGCGGAATTCGGTCGGTCCGAGCCGGATCTCGCTCTTCTTGCGATAGACCCGGTGCGATTCGCGGTCGAGCACGATGTCGCCAACCTTCAGCACGCTGGACAGGACTTCCGGCTTGGCGCGGCGCAGCAGCGCCTTGATCCTGGCCATGAATTCCGGCGTCGAGAACGGCTTGACCAGATAGTCGTCGGCGCCGGTGGAGAGGCCGCGGACCCGGTCGCTCTCCTCGCCGCGCGCCGTCAGCATGATGATCGGCAGCCGCTCGGTTTCCGGACGCATCCGAAGGCGCCGGCAGAGCTCGATGCCCGAAACCGCCGGCACCATCCAGTCGAGCACCAGGAGATCGGGCACGTTCTCCTGCAGCCGGATCTCGGCTTCGTCGCCGCGCGTCACCACCTCGACCTGGTAGCCTTCGGATTCGAGGTTGTAGCGGAGCAGTACCCCCAATGGCTCCTCGTCCTCCACCACCATGATGCGTGGCGCGATCATTAACCCGTCGCCCCTGTCATGCCGCCGGCGCCGACATCGCCGTCTCGTCCTGCTTCGGACGATTGGCGGGCAGTTGCGAGCCGGTCAGCACGTAGTAGGCGTTCTCGGCGATGTTGGTGACGTGGTCGCCGATGCGCTCGAGATTCTTGGCGCAAAACAGGAGATGCGTGCAGGCGGTGATGTTGCGCGGATCCTCCATCATGTAGGTCAAGAGTTCGCGAAAGACCGAAGTGTATTTGACGTCGATGCGCTCGTCCTCGTTTCTGAGCTTGGCGAGTGCCGCCGCGTCCCTTGCGGCATATTCCTCGATCACGCCTTGCACCTGGATCAGCACCAGCTGTGCCATCGCGTCGATGGAATGCGACAGGTCGCGCGGCGTGACACTGAGGCCAACCGTGCCGACTCGCTTGGCGATGTTCTTGGCAAGGTCGCCGATGCGCTCGAGGTCGCCGGCCATGCGGATCGAGCCGACCACGGCACGCAGATCATTGGCCATCGGCTGGCGCTTGGCGATCAGCGTGATGGCGCGGTCGTCCAGCTCGCGCTGGCGCGCATCCATGATGACGTCGTCGGAAACCACCCGCTGCGCCAGCGCATTGTCGGAATTGAGCAAAGCCTTGGTGGCGCCGCCGACCATCGAGCCGGCGAGATCGCCCATATCGCTGATCAGCTTGCTGATCTGCTCCAGATCCTCATCGAAAGACGCGACTGTATGTTCGCCCATGATCTTGCCCTTCTATGCGTTGTCGGAACGCTCAGCCGAAACGGCCGGTGATGTAGTCCTGGGTGCGCTTCTCACGGGGCGACGTGAAGATCTTCTCCGTGGCGTCGAACTCTACCAATTCGCCGAGATACATGAAGGCCGTCTGCTTGGAGACGCGGGCGGCCTGCTGCATGTTGTGGGTAACGATGACGATCGTATAATCGGCCTGCAACTCGTCGATCAGTTCCTCGATCTTGGCCGTCGACAGCGGATCGAGCGCCGAAGCCGGCTCGTCGAGCAGGATCACTTCCGGCTTCACCGCCACGGTGCGGGCGATGCAGAGCCTCTGCTGCTGGCCGCCGGAGAGGCTGAGGCCGCTGGCGTTGAGCTTGTCCTTGACCTCGGTCCACAGCGCGGCGCGCTTCAATGCCTGTTCGACACGGCCGTCCATCTCGCCCTTGCCGAGCTTTTCGTAGAGCCTGACGCCGAAGGCAATATTCTCATAGATAGACATCGGAAACGGCGTCGGCTTCTGGAACACCATGCCGATCTTGGTGCGCAACAGGTTGAGATCCTGCGAGCGGTCAAGAATATTCTTGCCATCGAGCAGCACCTGTCCCTCGGCGCGCTGCTTCGGGTAGAGTTCGTAGATGCGATTGAAGACGCGCAGCAGCGTCGACTTCCCGCAGCCCGAAGGCCCGATGAAGGCGGTGACGCTGCGCTCGCGCAGCGACAGGCTGATATCCTTCAGCGCCTTGCTCTCGCCGTAGTAGAAGTTGAGGTTCTTGACCTCGATCTTCGTCTTCTCGGTGACCGACTCGGCCATGTTCAAATCGGTGGACAACATCGGTTTCATCTGTCCTCTCTGCGTCCGGTAAGGCTTCGGGCGAAGATGCTCAGCCCAAGCACGGTCAAGGTGATTATGAGTGCACCGGTCCACGCCAGTTGCTGCCATTCCTCGTACGGGCTGAGGGCGAACTGGAAGATGGTCACCGGCAGGCTGGCCATCGGCGCGTTGAGGTTGCCGCTCCAGAACTGGTTGTTCAACGCGGTAAACAAAAGTGGGGCTGTTTCGCCAGAGATGCGGGCGATGGCCAACAATATGCCAGTGACGATGCCCGAAAGCGCGGCGCGATAAGCGACCGACTTGATCACGATCCATCGCGGCGCACCGATCGCGGTGCCGGCCTCGCGCAATGAGTTCGGCACCAGCGTCAGCATGTCCTCGGTGGTGCGAACGACGACGGGAATGACCAGGATGGCCAGCGCGAAGGCGCCGGCGATTGCCGAGAAATGGCCCATCGGTCGGACAAGCAGTTCGTAGACGAACAGGCCAACGATGATCGACGGCGCCGAAAGCAGGATGTCATTGATAAAGCGAACAATCGTGGTGAGTTTTGAAAAACGCCCGTACTCGGCCATGTAGGTGCCGGCCAACACACCGATCGGCGTGCCGACAATGACCGCGATAATCGTCATTATTAGACTTCCGGCAATGGCGTTGAGCAGGCCGCCGGCTTCGCCGGGCGGCGGCGTCATTTCAGTGAACACCGAAAGCGAAAGGCCCGAGACGCCCTTGTAGAGGAGGGCGCCGAGAATCAGCGCCAGCCATGCAAGTCCGATACCGGCCGCTGCGACGCACAGCGTCATCATCACGGCATTCTTGCGCTTGCGGCTTTGGTGAAGCGATTCGGCTGTCGACATCGGTCAGGCTCCCGTGCGGGCGTCGATCCGCATCAGCATATAGCGGGCGATGGCTAGGATCACGAGGGTGATGACGAACAGGATCAGGCCGAGCGCCACCAGCGAAGAGGTGTAGAGTTCGCCATCGGCCTCGGTGAATTCATTGGCGATGGTTGCCGAGATCGTCGTGCCCGGCGCGAACAGCGAGGCGCTGATGCGGTGCGCGTTGCCGATGACGAAAGTCACCGCCATCGTTTCGCCGAGTGCGCGGCCAAGCCCCAGCATGACGCCGCCCATGATGCCGACACGGGTATAGGGGATGACGACGCGGCGCGTCACTTCCCAGGTCGTGCAGCCGATGCCATAGGCCGATTCCTTCAGCACCGAGGGGACCGTATCGAAGACGTCCTTGGTGATCGAGGTGATGAAGGGCAGAACCATGATGGCGAGGATCAGCGCCGAGGTCAGCATGCCGATGCCATAGGGCGGGCCGGCAAACAGACTGCTCAGTCCCGGAATGTTCTTGAACAGGTCGATGACGAAAGGTTGCACGGTGGTCTGCAGGAAGGGCGCGAAGACGAACAGACCCCAGATGCCGTAGATGATACTGGGAATGCCGGCTAGCAGCTCGACGGCGATGCCGATGGGGCGCCTGAGTGGGCGCGGGCAAAGCTCGGTAAGGAAGACTGCGATGCCGATGCCGATCGGGACTGCGATCAGGATGGCGATGGCGGAAGTGATGATGGTGCCATAGATCGGCGCGAGCGCGCCGAATTTCTCGGTGACCGGATTCCAGGACTCGGTCGTGAGGAAGGAGAAACCGAAGGTCGACAGCGCCTGCCATGAGCCGGCGAACAGCGAGACGGCAACGCCGCCGAGAATAAGCAGAACGAGGATGGCTGAAAAGCGCGTGGCCGTCCGGAAGATGGTATCCGTGAGGGCGAAGCGCCGCACCGTCGCTTCTCTGATCTTCATGGCGGCTGACGATGACATGGCTTCAGAAACGACAGTCATTTACCCCTCGCGTTGGAAAGGAACGGGAGGGCGCCGAAAAGGGCCCTCCCGCAGAGGAAATTACATGGCGGAATAGAGCGGCTTGCCATCGCTGCCGACGACTTCCTTGGCCCACGTTTCCTCGATGCTCTTGACCACGTTGTCAGGCATCGGGACGTAGTCCAGTTCACTGGCCATATCGTCGCCCTTGGCGTAGGACCAGGCGAAGAACTTGAGCGCTTCGCCAGTGGCTGCGGCATCGTCGGGCTGCTTGTACAGGAGAATCCACGTCGCCGCCGTCATCGGCCAGGATTCGGCACCCGGCTGGTTGGCGAGGATCACGCCAAAGCCCGGCTGCGAACTCCAGTCGGCATTGGCCGCAGCGGCCTGGAAAGCGGCCGATGTCGGTTCGACCTTCTTGCCGTCCTTGTTGATCATATCGGTGTAGGTGAGCTTGTTTTGCTTGGCATAGGCGTATTCGACATAGCCGATCGCACCACCGGTCTGCGCGACGTTGTTGGCAACGCCCTCATTGCCCTTGGCGCCGATGCCCACCGGCCACTCAAGTGCCGTGTTGACGCCGACATTGGCCTTCCAGTCGGCGTTAACGTCGGCGAGATAGTAGGCAAAGTTGAACGTGGTGCCCGAGCCGTCGGAACGGTGTACCACCGCGATCGCCTGCGAAGGCAGCTTCGCATCGGGATTGAGCTTCTTGATCGCTTCGTCGTCCCACTGCGTGATCTTGCCGAGGAAGATGTCGGCCAACGTCGTTCCATCGAGAACCAGTTCGCCCGGCTTGATGCCTTCCAGGTTGACGACGGGAACGATGCCGCCCATTACCATCGGGAACTGGACGAGTCCGACCGATTCCAGGTCTTCACCCTTCAGAGGCGCATCCGAAGCGCCGAAGGTCACGGTCTTGGCTTTGATCTGCTTGATGCCGCCGCCGGAACCGATCGACTGGTAGTTGAGGCCGACGCCGGTGTCTTTCTTGTAGGCATCAGCCCACTTCGCATAGATCGGATAAGGGAAGGTGGCGCCGGCGCCGGAGAGGTCCGCGGCGAACGCGGCGGACAGTGTGAGGGTGGACGCCGCAGCCATTGCAATAGCAACGGCCGTCGAGCGGATGAAATGTCTCATGGCCTGCTCCTGTTCGGATGATGATCTCTCGACGCCATTTTTTCGGCGCCCGCTGAGGCCAATAGCCTCCGATTATTACAGTCGCATGACAGTTTCATGTCACCCCGGTAACGCCGCACAGCCATGTCGAAGGGACTGATCGCGAACTCTGGCCGGCAAGGCCGCGTTTACCGCTGGAATCAGCGACTTGCGCAATTTCCGGCCGGCCGCTGGCCGAACGGTCTGGTCAAAAAGAAAATCCGGGCGGGAGCGCGTTGCATACGGCCAGAGGATGTCATGGCCCGTGCCATCGCCGAAACAGGGTCCGTTGGGGTAGAATTGACGCTGTCTCTTGCCGGCGGTCGCTGCTCCCGCCCGTAACTGGAGGGGCGGAACTCGAATGCGCTCATTGTTCCGGCTGGGCGCGCGCTTTGATATGGTGCGATCGCACCATGGTCTTGCCCGTCAGGCATCACGCGAATCTCGGCTGATTGCGCGAATAATCCACGCGAAGTTGCGCATGACCCCGGCCGAAAGGTTCGAAAGGACGCGCAGAGCGGCAGGTCCTCCCGGACTCTATCCCACGTTGCGCTGGGCCACGCCGTCGGCGTCGAGCCAACGCTCGACCTTTTCGAGCAGGGCCCTCGGGCTGATGGGCTTGGACAGATAATCGTCCATGCCGGCCTCCAGGCATCGCTCGCGATCGTCCTTCAGCGCGTGCGCGGTGACGCCGACGATCGGGACATGCCTGCCGCTTTCATCCTCCAGCCGCCGAATCGCGGCGGTCGCTTCGAGGCCGTTCATCTCAGGCATCGAGACATCCATCAGGATCATGCGTGGATCGAGCCTGTCGACGGCGTCAAGCGCCTTGCGGCCATTGTCGACGATCTCGAAGCGGTAGCCGGTTTCTCCGAGGATCTGGGTGAAGACCAGCTGGTTCACCTCATTGTCCTCCGCAACGAGGATGTCCAGTCGATGCCCTGCGTCCACAGACGCGCGGAGGCGAACCGCCGGCGGCTCAAGCAGCGCTTGTTCGGACGCGCTCGACGCTGCGGCGGGCGATTGCGTCGGCGATGACTGCGACATGTGGTTTCCCGAACCGGCCGGCTGCGCGCCGGCGCCGGTCAAGATATGGCGGCGGCGCTGGATGGTGGCGACCAGCGTTTCCAGCAACACCGAGCTGCGCGCCGGCTTGATGAGTTGGGCGTCTATGCCGAGATCATGAAGGCTGGTGTTGGCCAGCGACTGGTCGACGGATGTCAGCATGACGATCGGCGTCTCGGCGAGGCCGGCAGTATTGCGCATGATCCGCGCCACTTCGGCGCCATTCATCTCCGGCATCTGATAGTCGAGCACGACACAGTCGACCGGCACGCCATAGGCGGCGGCAGTGACGAGCACGTCAAGTCCCAGGTCGCCGCTTTCCGCCGCACACGAATCGAAACCCCATGAAATCATCTGCTCTGTCAGGATCGACCGGTTGACGGCATTGTCGTCGACGATCAACACCCGCGCGCCGGTCACATCCACCGGCATGATGCGTTGCCCGGTCTGGTTCTCGGCTACGGGCAATGTCACCGTAAACCAGAAGGTCGAGCCCTTTCCCTCGGCGCTGTCGACCCCGATCTCGCCCCCCATGAGGTCGACGAGCCGCGAAGTGATGGCGAGGCCAAGCCCGGTGCCTTCGTGCCGTCTTGTCGACGAGGTATCGACCTGGCTGAACTTCTCGAAGACGAATTTCAGCTTGTCCGTCGGAATGCCAATGCCGGTATCCGTCACCGAGATGGTGAGCCTGGTTCCCACCGCCGTCCTTTCGCCGGTGACATCGACCAGCACATGGCCTTCGTCGGTGAACTTCACCGCATTGCCGAGCAGGTTGGTGACGATCTGCCTGATGCGGCCGGCATCGCCGACGAACAGGCTGTCAAGGCCGGGCTCGACGCGCACAATAAGCTCGAGGTCCTTCTCCTTGGCGCGTGCAGACACGAGCGTCGCAACGTCCTCGATCGCCTCGCGAAGGTTGAAGGGTGCCGGGTCGAGCACGAGCTGGCCGGCATCGATCTTGGAGAAATCCAGGATGTCGTTGATGATGGTGAGCAGCGCGTTCCCCGATTTCACGATGATATCGGTGAAGATCGTCTGCTTCGGGTCGAGATTGGATTTGGCCAGCAACTCGGCCATGCCGAGCACGCCGTTCATCGGCGTGCGGATCTCGTGGCTCATATTGGCCAGGAATTCCGACTTGGCGCGGTCGGCGAGTTCCGCCCGCTGCCTTGCCTCGTGCAGCTCGGCCTCCCGCTGCTTCCGCTCGGTGATGTCGATGGTCGAGCCAATCACGTAGAGCGAGCCGTCCGACGCGATCAGCGCGCTCTTGCGGGCCAATTGCTGGCGGAGGTGGCCATCGGCCAGCGTTATGGTCTCCTCGATCTCCCGGGTCTCGCCGCTGCGCAGCACCGCGAGATCGCCTTTCATGAAGGCTTCGCCGTCCGTCCCGAAAATCTCGACATCGGTCTTGCCGATCGCCTCTTGCATCCCGAAGCCGGTGAGATCGCACCAGTGCTTGTTGACATAGAACAGGCTGAGGTCGGAGCGCTTGGCGTAGATCGACACCGGCACATTGTCGATGAGGCTGCGGAACACCTCATTCTCGCGCATGCTTTGTTCCAGCGCTCGTTCCCGCGCCTTGACGTCAGTGATATCGGTGCTGGAGCCGACCACATGCACTGACCCGTCCAATGCCACCAGACGGTTCTTGCGCGTCATCATTTGCCTGACCGACCCGTCACGATGGGCGACGGGCTCTTCGATCTCCTTGAAACTGCCGGTGACGACGACCTCGGTATCGTCGCGATTGTACTTTTCGGCATCCTCGGCTCCGAAGAGTTGGGGGTCGGTTCGACCGATGACATCCTCCTTGGGAATGCCGGTCATGGCGCACCAAGCCTTGTTGACGAACTCGATGCTCAGATCCTCTGCCTTGATGAACGCGGCGACCGGGAGTTCGTCCAGCACGTGCCGGAACAGCTCGATCTGGCGCATGCTGTCATGCAGTGCCTTTTCGCGGCTCTTGATCTCGGAGATGTCGACGCGCACGCCGATAAACGTGCCGTCATCGGTCCGTATGTCGAGGACCTGATACCAGCGGCCGTCGGGATTGAGGCGTTCAAAAGATGCGCTGGGCAGATGGTAGCGTGCCAACATCCCGTCGAGCCAGCGGTCCGGATCGCTGTCATAGAGCTTGTCGAGTCCGGGATCGCCGCTGAGGCGGAAATAGCCCGTCGAATGACCGAGCGCCAGCGCCTCGCGGAAGGTGCAGCCTGGCTGCCAGGCGGGCTTCAGCTGAGGCAGCGTGTCCCGCAGCGCGCGGTTGGCAAAGATGAACTTGTCGTCTCGGTCATAGATGATGACGGCGGCCGGCAACGAATCCAGCACCGTTGCGAGTTGCCTGCGCGCGTCTTCGGCCTCGGTTTCGCGCCGCTTCATGTCGGAAATGTCGAAGATGAAGCCTGCCACATAATTGCGGCCGCTCGCCATCGAGACGCGGTTCTTCCTGACGATGCGGGATCTGCGCATGCCGGAAAAGGCGAAGTCTTCCGCCACCTCGTAGAGCTGGCCGCTCGCCAGGACCTGTTTTTCGCTTTCTTCGAAGCCAGCGGCGGCATCCGGCCTGGCGAAGTCGGCGCCTCGCTTGCCGAGCATGGCTGGCGGGCGCTGCCCGTACAGCGCGGCGAACGCCTCGTTGACGAAGACGAAGCGCAGCTTGTCGTCCTTGACGAAGATCGGGTCCTTGACGTTGTTGATCACCGCCTCGGCCAGCCGGGACTTTTCCAGCGCCTCGGCGAGTTCCGCCTCGCGGTCCTTGATGTCGGTGACGTCGACATAGGAAATCAGCCGCCTGCCGTCGGCAAGCGAGGCTATCGAGGAGACCAGCGTCCGGCCGTCAGTGCGCGGCAATTGCCGCGATCCCACCATGCCCGCCCTGATTTCCGTCTCGCGCCCGGCGATGTGCTTCTGCCAGGCCTCTTCATCGGAACCATTGGGATCGACATTCCGGCTGGCCTCCATGACATCGCGAAACGAACTCCCGACACCAGCGCGCCGAGGGTCGACCTTCCAGAGTTCGTAAAAGGCCTGGTTGATCATTTCCACGCGCAGTTCGGCGTCGAGGAGGACAATGCCGATCGGCATCGAATCGACCATGATGCGAAGGGTGGCAAAAGGTTCGGCCGCCGCCTCGCTTTCGGACGTTCCGGAGCTCCCCGGCCGAGCTTGGCTGGGGGCGAGCGTATAGGGTCCGTCATCCATGAGCACGGTGGCTACCGTGCGCGCCACGTCGGACAGGATCTGTTCGGACTCACCGTCCGTCGACACAGCACTTTGCTCTCGCGTCCGCCTCAACTCCTCAAACGCAGCGGCGAGCGCTGTGACATTGCGGCCTATGCCGCGATAGCCAGCAAATTTCTTCTCGCTGTCGAAACGTGGAAAGGCGCTGATGCAAACCCAACGGCAATCCCCCCGGCCACGCTTCAGCTCAAAGACGAAATCACGAAACGGCCGATGTGCCCGCAAATCCTCCAGGTGGTTCGCGGCATTTCGGTTGCCGACCAGGACCTGTTCGAGGAAGTTGAAGCAGAAGCGGCCGAGAACGCTCGCCGGATCGATGCCGGTGGCCGTCTGAAAGCCTTCTGAAAGCCAGGAAAAGCGCAACTCGGCGTCAGTCTCCCAGATCCAGTCAGCCTCGACCAGTTCGCGTAGCGCTTTCGCCGAAGCCTTGTGCTCTCCCGACGACGGCGCACTGCGGCCACGCGTCGCCGTCTTGCGAGGCTTGCGTTTGCCGCGTACTGGACCCTCCACTTCCGCCATGCTGTTCCAACCCGAAGATCAAGGCCGAACCTTCCCCCACGGCTCGTCGGCGGAATGTGCCTGAGAAGCATTAACGTTGCGCTAACCTTAAAAGATCGCCGGCCAGCATTAGCCTGCGCTGATCTGCCTGTTGTCGCCAGCGCCGAAGCCGCGCTATAAATCCTGCAAGGGTGTTGCTGATGTTGGGACGGATCTTGCCACTTTTCCTGTTCCCGATGCTGTTGTTCGGGGGCGGTTGCGCGCGCAGTTACGACGGCACCGTGGTCATTCCCAGGCCACTCGATGTCCGGCGCGTTTGGGACAGACCCCCGCCGCATGTACAAGCCGGTTCGTTGCCACTGGAAAGCGACGTCTTTCCAGTGGCGCCGCAAATGCCAAGACAGTCGCTGGCCCGCCGCAGCACCCCCGCAACGCCCGCGAGACGCGTGACGAGAGCGCCCAGCAATCCGTCCATCCTGTCGACCGGGCCGGCAAAGCCGCTCGCCTGCAGGAATGTCAGCGAGCCGGGCAAGCGCGTCCGTATGGTCTGCGAATAACGTCATCTGCCGCGCGTTCAACTGCGAGGCCGGAGGGCGGCGCTACAACGACGCGGCGCCCTTACTGGGCTCCTTCGCGCCGAGCTTGTCCAGTGCAATACGGACTTGGCGCAGTTCGTCCTGCCAGCCATCGTCGTCGCCCATCGGGCTTTCCGAAGCCGCGCGCTGCAAGCCCCGCGCTTCGGCTTCGATCTCTCGAAGTCTGGCGATTTTTTCTTCGGTGGTCAGGGCTTCGTCTTCGACGATCTCCTGTACCTTCATTTCCCTGAATGTGACCATGGCCACGGCTCCCGATTTGCTTTGGGGGGTAACGCCGCGACCGGCCGATGCGTTCCAGGCGGCAATCGGGTCAACCGCCGGGTGCAGCCTCATGACGTCGGCGCCAGCGCGGCCGTTAAACCTGGTCGGCGGCGTCCCTGATCAATCCGGCGTTACCGGTGGTTGCGCTGAAACCTTTGCCCTGTCTCCAACGTTGATGCGGCAAAGGAGGCGCAAGATGTCGATCCACTTCACTGTCTCGGACCTCACCAAGAATCTGTTCCACTCGCTGGGCCTGGACCGCCCACCGCGGGCTCTCAACCCTGAGGAAGGTCTGCTGCTCGAATGCTATCTGGCCGGCCAGATTCCGGAATCGGCCTGGAGCGATTATGTCTTCGAGACGCCGGAACTGGCGCGGCATGTCGAGGCGAGGCGCAGTCATCACTGAGACGTGTTGAACGGGTTCGCGCATCTGCCGATTGCAGATGAAGACATTGCCGGCGATGAAACAAAGCTGAAGAAACAAAAAGGCCGGCGCGTGGCCGACCTTTTTTCCTCCTCGACATCCGCGCCGGTACATCCGCGGTCGCGGGCATGAGGTGAACTGCTCACCAGTAGACAGCAGTATTGGTAAACGAAACCTTAACCTTTGCCGCGCACCTGCCATCAGCCAAATGAACGACGCCGATCTGCTGGCGGCGCGATGCCAGACAGAGGGGTGCAACAGGATGCTCTGCAACAGAAAATGTGCTCAGTGGCCTGCAAAAAACCAAGCCGCTGATCTCGATCCGTTCAGCCGTGCAACTCAGGCCGTGGCCTGCGACTTCACATAGGCGATATAGCCGCGCACGTCGCCGGCCGGCTCCGCATAGGCCTTGCCAAGCTTCTTCTCCATCGCCGCCATATACTCCTTCGCCCATTCGGGCAGCGCGTAGTCGATGACGGCCAGGAATTCGAGCGTCGCCGCTAGGCGGATATCGGCGATCGACGGGTTCTTGCCGCCGATGAATGGCTTGCCGTTCCTGAAGAAGGAATGAAAGACCTCCAGCGGCTCGGCAATCGCGGCCGCGGCGGCTTTCTGGGCTTCCGACTTCCTGTCGGGGTGGGCGTCGCTGTGCCCGACCTCGCCGGCATATTGCGGGAAGTTCAGCGCGGGATAGGTGGCGCGCGCCACATAGGGATAGAGCGTGCCGATGAGATAGAACATGGCGCTGTCGATCATCGCCCGCTTGGCCGGCGCCTTGGGATAGAATTTCTCCAGCCCGTGCTTGTTGGCGAGATACTGCATGATGGCGCAGCTCTCCCACAGGACGCCGCGCGGCAGGCCCTTGTCCTCGATCATCGGCGTCAGATGCGCCGGGTTTCGCCCCATGAAGTCGGGCGAGCGCGTAACACCCCATACGTCGGTCTCGAAATGGTCGAGCCCGGCCGCCCGCGCGAACACCCGCACGCTCATATTGTTGACGCTCGGCTTCAGCATGCTGAGCTTCAGCCCGGCTTTCCCAGCTTTCGCCTTGGCCTTCGGCGCAGACTTCTTGGCGGAAACCTTGGCTGCGGATTTTGCGGCGGCTTTCGTTGCCGGCTTGGCGGCAGCTTTCGACACCTTGGCCGCAGCCTTGGCCGCTGGTTTCGCGGCCGCCTTGGCAGCAGGCTTCCTCGCACTCTTCGTTGTCGTCTTTGCCATTGTGTTCCTCCCTCGGTTGGCTGTCGTCAGTACGGATTCTTCGGCGCCCGGTCGTCCGACAAGGTCGCGCGCGAGCGCTCGACCAGCGCCTGGATCGCGTCGGCGAGATGTACCTCCGCGATATTGTAGTCGCTACGCGCCACACGCAGCTTGTGCGCTTCCATCAGCACGTCGGCATGGGTGAAGCCTGCCGGCGGCTCGAAGCGGTAGGAGGCGAGCTCGATCAGCAGGCCGAGCGGATCCTCGAAATAGATCGAATCCATGAAGCCGCGATCCTTGACGCCGCTGTGCTTGATGGCGCGCTCGTCGAGCCGGGCGACCGCCTGCAGGAAGGTGACGCGCGACACTGCAAAGGCGATGTGATGAACGCAGCCCGTGTCGGTCGGCGTGCGCCGCGCCACTGGCGCGCGGCTCTCATCGGTGAAGATGGTGATCAGCCTTCCGTCGCCAGGATCGAAATAGAGATGGCTCTCGCTGGCCCTGTCGAGATTGGGCTGCTCGAAGATAAAAGGCATGCCAAGCACGCCTTCCCAGAAATCGATCGACGTCTGACGCCCGGCGCCGACCAGCGTGATGTGATGGACGCCCTGCGATTGCAGTTTCTGCATTGGCCCTCTCCTCCCAGGGATTTCTGCCCCTTTGCAGGAGGGGGTTCCGAGACCTGGTCGCGGCTAATCGGCGTGCGCCGTACGTGACGTCGCCCGAATACCCCTGCCCTTTGTTCCGCACATTTTCCGAGTGCGGCCCTAGGCTTTGTTGCACTGATGCTAATTCAATTGGCGGCGTTCCGCCAGAAGCGTAGAACCTGCTATATCTTGGTCACCGGCTCCGCGATGCCGCCGACCCGTATCAGTTCGTGACCAAGTCCTTTATGCAAGTTCGACAATGGTTGCGATATCTTCAATCGAGCCAAGCTCAACAAAAAAGGGATCGAACGTCTCACCCTCGGGCATCCACCATACGAATCGGTATTCATTCTGATACAGGTATTTCAAGTTCTTGCTGAACGCTGGAGTAAGCTGGTCTCTTCTGGTCGTATATGGATCGTAGTATCCGATTCCCCGATGCTCAAATCGGACGTTGGGCTTTTGGTTTGCTACCGCTCTGGCGAATCTATCTACGAAGTCGGATTGGTCGAGCACGATAAGCGCGGCCTCCGCCTGAAATTCTCCGAAAAGCCGAGAGTCGTAACCTAGCCCGCAACACCAAACAAAGAAATTCGTGACTTGCATATATCGAATTAACTCACCCCACTGAGGAGTGATTTCCACTTCCTCTCCATCTGGCGCGTACCTACCGTATAACTTCATGTCGATGCGCTCGTTCGGCGTTCGCACATGGTGTTGAAGCTCCTCATCCTTCTGAGCGGCATTCAACGAAGGATCATTGTAGGCACTCGCAGGAGCGACGCGGATTCGGCCCTGTTTTAGGGCGGAGATCATATGCTGCCACTTGCCAAACTTTGCCAAGCACTGAGGACCGAACGTGATCTGCGATTTGAGTCTTGGGGGCAAGAAACCCTTGGAAGATGATGCCCGCAACTGCCCTTCGTCAAACCTAAGATCGCTCGTTGGATGCCGGAGCTTCTGTTCGAACAGCGTTTCAATATACAATTTCAGTAATGTCTTCCTATGGTTAGGATCACGAGTTGCAACTACGTTGCCGTGTCGATCCGTGGACCAAAGATTTCTTGCAATAGATTGAAGGCGCTCTTCCAGCGCGATATCGACTGCGCGTCGAAGATACCGATCAGCCTTATAGGCTTGAAGCATTTCATCAACGTTTGGCATTTTTTTGGGCCTATTGATATTCAGACGAGTCCGCTCCAACGTTGGCCACGTTGCGACACACCTGCCAGTTAGCATGCAACTAAGGGTAGGATTGGTACGCCCAAGGGGAATCGAACCCCTGTTCCCGCCGTGAGAGGGCGGTGTCCTGACCGCTAGACGATGGGCGCGTTCAAGAACCGGCGATATAGGCTGACGGCCGGGAAAAAGCAACTGGGCTTCCGACACGCCGGCCGCGGTCGCGATCTTCGACAAACAAGCCTATCGTTTTGGCTCGATCAGGTCCCAGAGATTGCCATGGAGATCGGCGAAGACCGCCACCGTGCCATAGGGCTCGACGCGCGGCGCCTCGCGGAACTCGACGTCCTTTTCCAGCATCGTCGCGTGGTCGCGAGCGAAATCGTTGGTCTCGAGGAACAGGACGACACGGCCGCCGGTCTGGTTGCCGATGCGGCTTGCCTGCGCCTCGTCCGTCGCTTCGGCCAGCAGCAGCCGCGCGCCCTGCCCGTTCGCCGGCGCCACCGTGACCCAACGCTTGCCGCCACCGAGATCGACGTCCTCGGTGAGGACAAAACCAAGTTTGCCGACGTACCAGGAAATCGCCTCGTCATAATTCCTGACCACGAGCGCGACTGTCGCGACGCGGCGGCCTTCAGCAAAGCCTGTCATTGTTGCGACCTAAATCGTCGTTGCGGCCCAGCCATTTGTTGCTGCAGCAAAGTCATCTGTTGCGGATTGCGAAGCGCCCGATGATGCGGCGCTCGGCAATGTCATAGACAAAGATCGCGCGGCTGCCGTCGGCAAGCTCGGCATCGATTGAGACGCGGTTGCCGGAGAGCGACTGGCTGACGATCTTGGCGCCGACCGGCAGCACGATGTCGCCGGTCAGCGGCTCGCCTGCCGGCACCTGGATGTCGCCCGCCGGCAGCGGGCTGGCGGGCGGTGCGTTGCGCGCTTTGTAGACAAGCGCTGCGATCACCACCATAAGGG